>CAZMXX010000001.1:0-68011 GCA_964570315.1 uncultured Anaerolineaceae bacterium
CCACAGACGAACCACCGCCGCAAATGCCGCAATCGGCGTCCAGCAACATCCCGCCGGTTCCCACCCTGGATGCACAGCAAGTGGCTCAGGGGGAAGAAGTTTACACGCTGTATTGCGCGGCATGTCACGGCGCAAAGGGCGAAGGACAACCCAATTGGAAAACCCCGTTGGAAGACGGCAGTCTGCCCGCCCCGCCGCATGATTCCACCGGACACACCTGGCATCACGCCGACGGGCAGTTGAAAAGCATCATCGCCAACGGGAACAAGCTCATCTTCCCCCAATCAAAAATGCCCGCATTCGGCGAGCAACTGTCCGATGAAGAAATCGTCGCGGTAATGGCGTTCATCAAAACATTTTGGGGCACGGATGAACGGAACTTCCAATGGCGGGTTACCTATCAAACAGAGATTCTTCCAAATCAATAATAAAGAGGAAACGATACGATGAATGATACACCAAATGAACAAGCGCCCCCGCCGCGCACATCCACCAAAACATGGTTGCTGATAACCCTGGGTTTTGTGATAACCCTGCTGGCTGGACTGGCGATTGGATTGCGATTGCGCCCGGAAAGCACCGTCATTGATATTTCCGTGACCCCCGACACGGCGAACGGCAGCTTCAGCGCCGCGCCATCTGCGCAACAGGCAACATCATCCGAACCGCAGGGCGCCGGCAACCCGGACTTGATGACGGTTCTGCTATCCGACGCGCGTCATTTTGAGGGCGACCCCAACGCGCCGATTACATTCATTGAATTCAGCGATTTCAAATGACCGTACTGCGGGCGTTTCGCCACCGACTCGTTGGGTCGGTTACGGGAAGAATTCATCAATACCGGAAAAGTACGATTCGTTTACAAACATTTCGCCATTCTGGGACAGGAATCTGTCCGCTCGGCAGCCGCCAGCGAATGCGCGATGGAACAAAACATGTTCTGGGAATATCACGATTTGATTTTCGCCGACCAAACCTCTACCCGCAGCACCCTTGATGATGCTCGACTGACGGCAATGGCGGTGAATTTGGGGATGGATGAAGCCGCCTTCACCGAATGTTTATCATCGGACAAATATACCACCCAGATTCAGCAAGAATCGCTGACAGTGCAATCGCTGGGCGTGCGCGGGACACCGGCATTCTTCATCAATGGGGTTTATGTTGCCGGGGCACAGCCGTATGAAGTGTTCCGCCAAATCGTGAACGAACAGTTGGCGCAACTCGGCAGTGAACCCGTTGAAGCGCAACCGACTGAACCGCCACGTTCATCCGATGAAATTCCGGGGCTGGTCGTGTTCCCCTCGCAATCGCAGCTTCACAAAAGCGGAGAGGTCACCTATGCCGATGATGTACCGGCGGGCGGCATCCACAGCGATGTCTGGCAAAACTGCGGCATCTACACCGAGCCCGTCGCCACCGGAAACGTGATGCACTCGCTGGAGCATGGCGCGGCATGGGTCGCCTATAATCCGGAGAAATTATCGGCGGAGGATGTCGGCGCGCTGCAAAACGTTGTTCGCCAACAACTGCAAGCCAATCGCGAACCGATGGTCATTTTATCACCGAAAACGGGGCTGTCATCGCCCATTGTGGCGACGGCATGGCAGGCGCAATTGACACTGGACGCGCCGGACGACCCTCGACTGGTGCAATTTCTGGAAATGTTTCAGGTTGGTCCATACACCCCCGAACCGGGCGCACCCTGCACCGGCGGCGTGGGCAATCCAACCAACTGAAGGATGATATGAGCAAAACCAATCCTATCCCATGGTACAATTTAGTCGCGCCATTGTACGACCTGTCTGTGAAAGGGGTTTACAATCGTGCGCGCCAAGAGACAATGCGCCAGCTTCAACTTGAACCCGGTCAAACCGTTTTGGATATTGCCTGCGGAACCGGCGAAAATTTCAAGTACGTTTTGGAAAATATCGGGAAAAGCGGCACAATCATTGGGACTGATTATTCAGAAGGAATGTTGGCGCAAGCCCGCCGTAAGGTAGAAAAAAACGGGTGGAAGAATGCGTATGTGATACAAGCGGATGCTCGCACGTTGTCACTGGCAGCGATCCAACAATCCGCGTCCAAGCCCGATATGGTTATTGACCGGATGCTCTGCACGTTGGGGTATTCGGTGGTTCCGGAATGGGAGTCCGTTTTTCAGAATACATGGAACTTTCTGGCTCCCGGTGGTCGCTATGCCATTATGGATTGGTACATTCCCACCCCATCTTTGAAAACAAAGCTCATCAATCGTTTTGCAGCCAGCGATATTCACCGCAGAATATGGGAACCTCTGGAAGCCCTTGCCGAGGATTTTCAACGCGCAACTTTTTTCCGAGGGCAAGTATTTGTGGTCTCTGGACGAAAGCCACTTTAAATAGTTTTTTAGCACAATTCAGGAGGCATATCCCTATGGAGCATCAACACATGCACCATACAACTGAACCGACACCCGGCGGCAACGGCGCTCCGGCACAACTAGAATTGGAAATCACCCAATATTTTATGGGATCAGCCTGCCCGCAAATTGAACACCACGTGAGTCAAACGGAAGGTGTGCATCAAGTTGCGCTCAACCGGGTTTCGGGCGTGATTCTGGTGGATTATGACCCTGCGCGCGTCACCCCCGATGCCATCATCGCGGCGGTGAAACACAGCGGCTTCACCTGCAAGGAAGGGGGCGCGGTACATGTCGCCTCCCACGCCGACCATGCCGCCCACGAAGGACACGAGGGGCATGAGGAACACGAAGGCGGCGAAGGGCACGACGCGCACGCCGGACACGGTCCCCATATGGCAAAGATGATGCGCAACCTGTTCCTCATCTCCGCCGCCATCACCGTCATCGAGCTGATATATTCGCCTTTGGGCACACGTATGCTGGGCTGGAATCTGGTCACACCGTTTGGCATTCCCAACAACATCTTTCAGTTTTTAATCACCACGCCGGTGGTCTTCTGGGGCGGCAAGCCCTTCCTTTCCGTGGCGTGGAAGGCGCTGCTGAAAAAAGAATTGAACATGGCATCGCTGATTGCCACCGGTATTTTGACCGCCTATCTTTACAGTGTGGGGGCGACATTCCTGTTTGAAGGGGATGTCTTTTTTGAAGCCGCCGCCATGCTCACCACCTTCAGCCTGTTAGGGCACTGGATGGAAATGGCAGCCCGAAACGCCACCGGCGAAGCGATTTCATCCCTGCTGAAGCTGGTTCCGGCGCAAGCTCGGGTGCTGCGCGACGGGCAGGAAGTTGAAATTCCGGTGGAAGAGGTGCAAGTGGGCGACATCATCGCGGTGCGCCCCGGCGAAAAAATCCCCGTGGACGGCATTGTCATTGACGGGCAAAGTTATGTGGATGAATCGATGATTACCGGCGAGCCGGTTCCGGTGGACAAAGGGGTCGGCGCATCGGTCACAGGGGGGACGCTGAACACCACCGGCGCCTTCCGCTTCAAAACCGAGCACGTCGGCGGGGATACTGCGCTGGCGCGCATTGTGCAGATGGTGCAATCGGCGCAGAGCAGTAAAGCGCCCGCCCAACGGCTGGCGGACACCGCCGGGAAGTATCTGGTTTTTGTGGCGCTGGGCGCAGGCATCCTTTCGATGGCATTGTGGGTAATTCTCGGCGCGGACATCATTTTCGCCCTGACGATTGCCGTTTCCACGGTGGTCATCGCCTGCCCCGACGCGCTGGCGCTGGCAACCCCCGCCGCCATCACCACCGGCATGGGGCTGGGCGCGCGCAATGGCGTGCTCATCAAAGATGCGCCCTCGCTGGAAAGTGTCGCCACGCTGGACACTATTGTGCTGGACAAAACCGGCACGCTCACCGAAGGGAAACCCTCCGTCACCGACATCATCACCACGTCGAACATAACGGAAGACACTCTGCTGGCACGGGTCGCGGCGTTGGAAGCAGACTCGGAGCATCCGCTGGCACGGGCGATTGTGGACTCCGCCGTTGAACGCGGGTTGAACGTCTCTGAAAATATCACCGGCTTTGAAACGATACCCGGTCACGGGGCGCTGGCGATGGTTGGCGGCAGCCGGTTGGCTATCGGCAACGATAAAATGATGGTAAAAGAAGGTTTGACGGTGGACGACGTGCAGACGGACGTGCAACGGCTGTCATCGCAGGGGAAAACGGTCACCTTTGTGGCAATAGATGGCAAACTGGCGGGCTTAATTGCGCTGGCAGACAAACCGAAAGCCTCCGCTGCCGAAGCCATCGAAGAGTTGCACAAACTGGGGCTGGAAGTGGCGATGCTCACCGGTGACGCCCGTAAAACCGCCGAAGCTGTCGCCGCGCAGTTGGGCATTGACACCGTGATTGCGGACGTGCTACCCGACCAGAAAGCGGCGAAAGTTGCCGCCTTGCAAGGCGAAAAGAAAAAAGTGGCAATGGTCGGCGACGGGGTGAACGATGCGCCCGCGCTGGCAACCGCCGATGTCGGCATCGCCATCGGCGCGGGGACGGATGTCGCCATTGACACCGCCGATGTGGTGCTGATGCGCAGCGATCCCTTCGATATTGTGAAGGCAATTGTACTTGCCCGGAAGGTTCGTGGTAAAATAAAACAGAATCTGTTCTGGGCGGCAATCTACAACGTCATTTCCATCCCCATTGCCGCCGGGGTGCTGTATACTTCCTTCGGCATTCTGTTGCGCCCCGAATGGGCGGCGCTGGCGATGGCAGCCAGCACCATCACCGTGACCTTGAATGCACTGGTGTTGAATTTGGCAGGATTGCCCAAACCCAAATCAGCGGCGTAGATAATACCCCCTCTCCCTATCCCTCTCCCCCGTGGGGAGAGGGGATTAAAAGGGGGAAAATACATTTAACTCAGGATTGATTTATGGCAAAAAAAATCCGGGTAGTTTTGGCAGATGACCATGCGGTGGTGCGCAAGGGCATCCGAGAATTTTTGGAAGACGAAGACGATATCGAAGTGGTGGCAGAAGCCGAAAACGGTGCGCAGGCGGTCGCATTGGCAGAGACACATCACCCCGATGTGCTGGTGCTGGACATTCAAATGCCGGAAATGACGGGCATTGAAGCCGCGCGGCAAATCAAAGCCGTTGACCCGCGCGCGCATATTCTGGTACTCACCGCGTATGACGACGACCCCTACATTTTTGCGATGTTGCAGGCGGGCGCGAACGGCTATGTGCTGAAAAACGCGCCGTCCGATGAGCTGGTGCGGGCGGTGCGAGCGGTTTCCCGCGGGGAATCTGCACTCGACCCCGCCGTCACCGCCAAAGTGATGAGCCAGATTGCCACCGGCAAACCAGCGGGCGCGCAGGAGGTCATCGAAAGTTTGACCCCACGCGAACTGGACGTGTTGCGATTGGCGGCAAAAGGGCTGACCAACCGCGCCATCGGACAGAATCTCGGCATTAGCAACCGCACCGTGCAGGGGCATCTGGCGAATATTTTCGGCAAACTGAATGTGACCACCCGCACCGAAGCGGTTCTGCTGGCAATGAAACAAGGCTGGCTCACTCTGGATGAGGCGGTTGATTAGCCGATGCGTTTTGGCAGTGTGCGCGGATTGCGGGTTCAACTTTTACTGTGGACGGTGTTGCCACTGACATTTATGTTGGTGGCAATCGCTGTATGGGGCATCAATATCCACGAAGCCGCCATGCGTGAATTGGTGGCGAAGATGGACGCTCGCGCCGCCCGGCTGGCAGCGGGACACCTGAGCGACCAACTCTCGAATCGGCTGGTGGTGCTGGATTCGCTGATTGACGGCGCGACCTCCGCCAGTGACGGCACGCTCGATGCGCTGTTTGATGGCGGCATCGCCTTTTTTGCCGCCGATGGCTCTCTGAAAGAAGCCTTCCCGTCAACCGAAAACTGGGATGTCCGCCCCGTCAACAAAATGCAAGCCGGACAATCCGTGCTGTCAATGTCCCACGCCCGACAAGCCCTCTATTCCCCCCTATTCATCGACCCCGCTTCCGGCAACGAAATGCTACTGGTGGGTTTGGCAGAAGAGGACGGGCAAATGGTGATGGGCGCGGTATCGCTGGCTCGGTTGGGTGAACCGGGGGTGCTGCAATTGACCAATACGCCCTCGGAAATCCCCCGAAATAATGGCTCGCAGTCGCTCAATGTGCTGATTTCATTTCTGGTTGACCCGCAGGGAACGGTCATCTATCACCCCGACCCCACCCAAATCGGGCTGGATTACCGTCCGCATGAAGGTGTTATCGCCGTGACACAGGGGCTTTCCGGTGCAACCTTCCACCGCGAGGAAAACGGGCAGGAAATGGTTGCCGGATACGCGCCCGTGGCGGGTCCCGGTTGGGGCTTGGTGGTGCAGGAGCCGTGGGAAACGCTGATTGCCCCCAATTTGCGGCTTTCTCTGCTCACCCCTTTGGTGGTGGTGGTTGCCGCACTCATTTCCGGCGCAGCCGTGACCTTTGGATTGCGCAACATCGTTTATCCCCTGCAAGCGTTAGACAAACAAGCCACCGCCGTCGCCTGGGGCGATTTTTCAGCAGTGGATCAACCCGTGGGCGGCGTGCAGGAAATTGATGACCTGCGCCGTACGCTCGAAGGGATGACCCGGCAGATTCAACGCTACCAAACCGGCATGCGCGATTACATCGCCGCCGTAACCGCCGCGCAGGAAGACGAGCGTCGCCGTTTGGCGCGGGAATTGCACGATGAAACGATTCAATCGCTGATTGCGTTGGGGCATCGGGTGGAAATGGCGCAAAAAGCGCTCGACAAAAACCCGGAACGGGCGCGGGAACGGCTGGAACAACTGCGAGCGATGGTGCTGGACACACAAACCGAGTTGCGCCGTTTTGTCCGCGCGTTGCGCCCGCTGTATCTGGAAGATTTGGGGCTGGTCACCGCGCTGGAAATGCTGGCGAAAGAAGTTTCGGCGGCGAGCGGGCTGGATGTGACCGTGCGGATTCAGGAAGCGCCGCGCCGCCTGCCCGCCGACATTGAATTGACGGCGTATCGCATCGCGCAAGAGGGATTGAGCAATGTGGTGCGGCACGCACAGGCGCAATCGGCGGTGCTGACCGTCACCTTCGCCCAAAAAGGGGTGCATCTGTGGCTGAAAGATGACGGCATCGGTTTTGACCCGCCCGTCAACCCCGCCGATATGGCAAATGAAGGACACTTCGGGCTGATGGGCATCCATGAACGCGCGTTGCTCTTCGGTGGCTGGCTCACCATTCATGCCCAACCGGGCGAAGGTTCGGAATTGGAAATTTTTCTCCCCGCAGCAAAGGAATGATTCCCTATGACCACGATTTTGATTGTTGATGACGAAGAAAACATCCGCAATTTGGTATCGGCGTATTTGCGCGCCGAAGGCTACACCGTCCACGCGGCGGAAGATGGACCCGGCGCACTGAAAGCCGCGCGCGCCTTCAAGCCCAAGCTGATTGTGCTGGATGTGATGCTCCCCGGCATGGACGGGCTGGAAGTTTTGCAGACCTTGCGCCGCGAATCGGACGTGTATGTCATCCTGCTCACCGCCAAATCGGAAGAGACCGACAAAATCATCGGGTTGTCGGTGGGCGCGGACGACTATTTGACCAAACCCTTCAGCCCCCGTGAGCTGGTGGCGCGCATCAAAGCCGCCTTGCGCCGCTACGGGCACACATCATCCCCCGAAAATGCCGTACTGGTTTTTGAACACATTCGCATTGACGGCGACGCTCGCCGGGTGTGGGTGGACGATGAAGAAATCGCCCTGACCGCCATCGAATTCGACCTGCTGTATGCGTTGGCACGCCGCCACGGACGGGCGCTCAGCCGTGAGCAGTTGCTGCAAGACGTGTGGGGTTACGATTTCTATGGCGAAGACCGCGTGGTTGATGTGCATTTGGGGCGCATCCGCAAAAAAATTGAACCCGACCCCACTCACCCCCGGCTGATTGTCACCGTGCGCGGGGTGGGCTACCGATTTGAGGATACGCCCCAATGAGAGCGAAACTCGGACAATGGCAATTGAAATTATGGCACTCGCGTTTGGGTTGGAAGTTGATGGCTTCCTACCTGATTGTGATTTTGGTGGGCGTGCTCACCCTCGCGATGGCGGCGGAATCGGTGGTTCCGAGCACGTTTGACCGCCATATGGTTGATATGTCGCAAATGATGATGGGCGGACAGATGATGGGTGACGATTTGAGCCAGATGGAAATTGACCTTTTCACCAGTTATCGCGCCGCCTTCACCGAAGCGCTCACCCTCGCGGCAACCGCCGCGCTCATCAGTGCCATCATCGTCAGTTTTTTGGTGTCACAGCGAGTGATCACGCCCGTGCAACGGCTGATGCTCGCCAGCCGGCGCATCGCCGCCGGACATTATGATGACCGGGTGGACGCGGTGGGTGACGATGAACTGGGGGAATTGGGGCGCAGTTTCAACCAGATGGCGGAAGCATTAAACCGCACCGAAGTGATGCGCCGCGATTTGATAGCCAATGTCACCCATGAATTGCGCACGCCGCTCACCAGCATCAAAGGGTATATGGAAGGGTTGATTGACGGCGTGCTGCCCGCGAATCCGGACACATTCCAGCAAATATACCGGGAAGCTGACCGTCTGCAACGGCTGGTGAACGATTTGCAGGAACTCAGCCGGGTGGAAGCCAACGCCGTCGAATTGCATCGCCAGCCCCTCGACCCCGAAAAACTCATCCGCCAAACCGCCGACCGGCTATTGCCGCAATTTGAAGGCAAACACGTCACCCTTTCGCTCGATATTCCCCCTGCCCTGCCGCGCATCTGGGCGGATGAAGACCGCATGAGCCAAATATTAGTCAATCTGATGGGCAACGCGCTGCAATACACCCCCACGGACGGGCGTGTCACCGTATCCGCCGCGAAAACGGACAATATGGTGACCATCTCCATCACCGATACCGGCATCGGCATCCCCGTTGAGCATCTGGCGCACCTGTTCACCCGCTTCTACCGCGTGGACAAATCGCGCAGTCGCGCCGGTGGCGGCAGCGGCATCGGATTAACCATCGCCCGCCATCTGGTGGAGGCACACGGCGGTGAAATTCGGGCGCACAGCGACGGCACCGGCAAAGGGAGTACCTTCCGGTTCACCATCCCCGTCTATCACGATTGAATCTCCTGCCACAACATGAAAGGAAGGTCTGATGTCGATTTGGTCTGAACAGCCACTCCAAGTTCGGGTGCGCCAATTGCGCTTTGTCCTGCCGCCGGTGCTGATATTGCTGGTTGTCGGGTATCAATTGGGATTTGCACGCCTGGTGGAAGCAATTTACGGGCACGCCGGACATTACGGGGTTGAAATCGGATTTTATAGCCTGATTGGTCCACTGGTCACTTGGTTGACTCTGGTTTGGATGGAACGCCAGCTCACGGAAAAAGAAATCCTCGAATCGAGCGTCCATGCCCACGAACAATTGCTGGCAAAACTCACCGCTTTTTCCGCCGACGCCATCATCAGTCTGGATGAAAACAACACCATCACCAGTTGGAACCGCGGCGCGGAATACATGTTCGGATACACCGCATCTGAAATCCTGCAACAACCTTTGCGGAAAATCCTGCCAGAATTGCCCGCGGCAACAGACACCGAAACCACCGTCATCACCGCCGAGGGGCGGCGCATCCCCGTCAGTTTCACCCAAACGCAAATTGCGACGGCGGCAGACGAGCCGCCCATCACCTCGCTGATTCTGCGGGACATCACCGCCCAACGGGAACGCGCCGCCATCATTGAGGAAGAACGGGCGCGCATCGCCCGCGATTTGCACGATGGCGTCGCGCAGACGCTCTATTTTCTGGCGCTCAACGCCGATATGGCGTCCCAGCAACTTTCATCCAACCCAGACAGCGTGGCGAACGCGCTGCGGGACATCGGACAAAAAGCCCGCGCCGCCATTCAGGATGTTCGTCGCACCATTTTTTCCCTGCGTCCGCTGGACTGGACGACCGGTGGATTCTTGCCCGCCATGAAACGATTCGTCCATGAATTCGCCGAACAAGCCGGGTGGCGCATCACTATTGACCTGCCGGAAACGCTCACCATTCCCCCTCGGCTGGAGCCGACCATCTTTCGGCTCATACAGGAATCGCTGAACAATGTTGCCAAACACGCCAAAGCCTCGCGGGTGCGCATCACTATCCAACCCGATGCGCCCGCATCAATCCTGCGGCTGACCATCACCGATGACGGCATCGGATTTTCCGCGCCGACATCCAATGGCGGATTGGGCATCCAACAGATGAAACAGCGCGTGCTAGCGCTCAACGGAGAATTTTCTATTGATAGCCAATTGGGGCAAGGCACAATTGTCTCTGTATCGTTACCCGTATAGGAGCAAATTATGTCAAAAATTATCCGCATATTGCTGGCAGATGACCACAATCTGTTGCGACAGGGTATCGCGCAAATGCTGTCGCTTCAGCCGGATATGACCGTGGTGGCGCAGGCGCAAAACGGCGTGGAGGCACTGGAACTGGTCGCCGAGCATAAACCCGATGTGGCATTAATGGACATCAACATGCCCGAAATGGATGGCGTTGCGGCAACCAAAGAAATCACCACCCGTTTCCCGGAAACGCAGGTGCTCATTTTGACGATGTACCGGCGCGATGATTATGTTTTTGACGCCATCAAAGCCGGGGCAAACGGGTATCTGCTGAAAGAAGTGGGGCTGGATGAACTGCTGGCATCGGTGCGCGCCGTCGCTCGCGGGGAAGCGGTCATCTCGCCCGCCATTGCCGGACGGGTGCTGCTGGAATTGCGCACCCCGTCGCAGAAAGACGCCCCTGAACCGGAACCCATTCCGGAACGGGACGCGGAAATATTGCAGTTGCTTGCGCAGGGCATGTCGAATCAAGACATCGCCGACCGTCTCTTTCTCTCGGAAAAAACAATCCGCAACCGGCTGTCACTGATTTTCAAACGGCTGCATCTGAAAAACCGCACCGAAGCCGCGCTGTACGCCATCAAACGCGGATTCGCCCCGCCGGACGAAGACTCAACCGGCGAATAACCCCCATTTCGGGACAAATGTCCCGAAATTGTCCCGACAATCAACACAATTGTCCCGATTGTCAGTTACAATCGGCACTATCCACATTGAGTACATTTTGATAAACTGAATGAAAATGATTTATTGCCTGAAGGAGTTGGTTCCCCATGAAATATCCGAAACTTATTTTATTCGTTGTGATGCTCACAGCCGCACTGATTGTCTCTGCCTGCGGCGGCGCGTCCACAACCACAAAAAATGATCCCCCCGCCGCCACATCACAGCCGGACACTACTGAAAAAGATTCGCAATCTGCCGTAAACGTCATCGAAACCAATGTAGAAAGCTCGGAAACAGAAACCGGCGATGAACACAGCGACGGTGACGAACACGCCGCCGAAGCACTACCCGCCGGTGATGCCGAACACAGCGATGGCGACGAACACGCCGCCACAGAAGCCCCCGCCACCGATGCCGAACACAGCGACGGCGATGAACATGCCGCCGCCGCCACCGAAGGCGAACACAACGACACCGAACACGAACACGAAACGCTACCGGACGAATACGCGAGCAAAACCAATCCGTTCGCCAGCGGGGACGCTAATGCCCTTGCCGCCGGGGAACAGGTTTACACCGCCACCTGCGCCAGTTGTCACGGTGCGGAAGGCAAAGGGGACGGTCCGGCTGCCGCTGCATTAGACCCGCATCCCGCAGACTTCACCAACGCCGAAATCATGAATGGCATGTCCGACAATTATCTGTTCTGGCGAATTAGCGAAGGCGGCATGATGGCTCCGTTTAATTCATCAATGCCAGCGTGGAAACAAGCGCTCACCGAAGAACAACGCTGGCAGGCGATTTTATATCTGCGTACCTTTACGCAATAAACAGTCTCTCCTTAACCTCCTCTCCCCGCAAGCCCGACAATGTAACGCTGTCGGGCTTGCATTTTTTAAATCAACAGGCAGAATAATATAGTATGAATCGTTCAGGAAAATGGTTTCTATTGTTTTTGGGGTGGGCGCTGGTTTTGACCTTCCCGCTCATCCGAAATTTTAATTCGGCAATTCCGTTGGGCAGCGAACATAGCGGCACAGTCCCGTTTTTCAACCTCTGGACGCTGCAATGGAATATCGAGCAAGCCTTGCGCGGGTTTCCGAATTACTGGAATCCGCCCTTTTTCGCGCCGTCGGTGGGAGTGTTCGCCTATTCGGAACTTGAGCCGGTGACGGCATTTCTGGCGCTCCCACTGTGGAAAGCCGTCAGTCCGGCGGCGGGATATAATAGCGTGGTCATTCTGTTTTTAACGCTAAACGGATGGTTCGCCTTCTGTCTGCTCAAACTATGGCGAATCCCGTCGCTCGCCGCCGGTGGCGCCGCCCTGCTGATGCAATCGCTGCCGTTTGTGGCGCAGGAAATGGGCGTTTTGCAATTGACAGCAATTTTCGGGTTTCTGTGGTTGCTGGTTTTTCTGCAACGGTTTTTGAAACAGCCGACCCCGGTAAACGGCATCGGGCTGGCGCTTGGTGTGCCGCTGATATTCTTCACATGCAGTTATTATGGATTGTTCAGCGTGGTATTTTTACCGCTGGCGTTTCTGGGGATGCGGTCTCCGGCGCAAAAATCGAAAGCGTTGTTGATTCGATTGGGGCTGGCATTGCTGATGGGCACACTGCTCACCCTGCCCCCGTTGCTGGTACAGCGCAAAATTCTGGCTGAACACAATTTCACGCGCTCGGAAAAAACCATCCGCGAAAATTCGGCGCACCCGGAAGATTATCTCAAAACGCTGGATTACAATATCGTCACCAAAAAAATAAACCCGCGTCCATCGCCGCGCGGGCAACGACTCTTTCCCGGCTGGGGATTGCTGGCGCTCGCCGCGCTCGGCTTTGCAGTTCCGTCGAAACACGTCCGCTGGCGGCTAAAATTGTTTTTACTCGCCGCGATTTTGCTCTCGTATATTCTCTCGCTGGGGTTGAACCTCACCGTGGGAGACTGGCAGCCCTATCAATCGTTCCGGCAAATTGTGCCCGGCTTCAAAACCTTGCGCAGTCCGTTCCGATTCGCCGTGATGGGGCAAATTCATCTGGCGTTGCTGAGCGGGTTGGGGCTGGCGGCAATCATGCGTCTGCCGCGCAAATCAACCGCGATTGCCGGCATCATCACCGTGCTGGCAGTGTTTGAAGCGCTGGCGTTGCCGCTCCCCCTGCACCCCGTACCGCCATTTGAAGGAACGCAACCCTGGCAACAATGGATCCAACAGCACACCGAGAATCCCCGCATCGTGCTGCTCCCCTTTGCCGCCAACGGCAAAACCGCCGCCTTCGAGCAAACCACCATCTGGATGCTGGAAAATTCATCCCTACCGGCAACCATGCTGAACGGATATTCCGGGTTTTTTCCCCGGGCGCAAAGTTTTCTGCGCACAGAACTGACAACCTTCCCCTCGGCAGAAAGTATCTTTTTGCTGGGAAAATATCAGACCGATTACGTGATTGTTTTCCACGCCCTGAAAAATGCCCCCACACGCGACACAATAACTACATATTTATCGCCGGTATATTTTGACGCCGAAAATCAAGTATCCATTTTTGCGCTGAATTGATGCTGTTGGCAGTTGCGTCACTGCCGTGCATCTTTTTTCACAAGAACCGGGCAATATTGCCTGGTTTTAATTGCGTCACATGGCGCTGATACCCATCCATGTAATCCGTTATACTCTTTTTAGTATGACGGAGTGGCGGATAATGGGTGAATACACCATCGAACTGGCGCAGCCCAGCAACACAATCGAATCAATATTGGTGAATCAACTGCAAACCGCAGGCATCAACGTGACCGTCAGTTTTGATTTGCAATCCGCGCGCACCAACCATCCGCAATGTGCATGTCCGTATCATGGCACGGATGATTGTACCTGCCAGTATGAGGTTTTGCTGGTGAGCGACCAGAGAAATTTTCCGGGTGAAACCTTCACAATCACCCTGCACGGGCGAGACGAACACACTTGGATGAGTCTGGTGTCGCCGCAATCTGCGCACACACCGATGGCAGAACGTATGAGCCGCAAACTCCGCCGATTATTGGTCAAAGCTTTGTCAAAAGAAACATTATAATTATTTCAGGAGGCTGAAAAATGATTAAAGATCCTGTATGTGGTATGGAAGTAAAACCGAGCGAAGCCGCCGGCACAGTGGAATATAACGGCGAAACGTATTATTTCTGTGCTCCCGGATGCAAAAAAGCGTTTGAAAAAGACCCGGAACAATTTTTATCATCTTCTGATGACAGCCATGATGCCCACGAACATGGTCATCATCACCATTAATTAGCCAACCATCCTTCCTCTCTTTGTGTGGGCGGGGAGTTTACCCTCCTCGCCCATACACAACCCTATTTCACCTCTTTTAATTTAAAGGAGATTTAAGCATATGACAGTATTGTCAGACCTCAACGATGAGTTACAAACGCCACAACAAGAGCCCCCTGCGAAAAAATCGTTGGGGCGATGGGTGACCGTTATCTTGTTGCTTGCGCTTTTGGCGTTGCTGGCATGGGGACTGCGTGCCAAAGCGGGCGGACCGCTATCGGAAGGTCCCGCTCCGGATTTCACCCTGAATACATTCACCGGCGAAACAATCACCTTGAGCGAGTTGCGCGGGCAGGTCGTTATCATCAATTTTTGGGCGAGCTGGTGTCCGCCGTGCCGGGATGAAGCGCCATATTTGGAACAAACATGGCGAAAATATAAAGATAAGGGTGTGGTATTCATCGGGGTTGATTATGTGGACGCGGAACCCAATGCGCTGGCATACATCGAAGAATTCGATATTACCTACCCCAACGGACCCGACATCGGCGAAAAAATAGCCGATGCTTTCCGCATTAAAGGTGTGCCGGAAACTTTCTACATCGACAAAACAGGGCAGGTACGCGGTGTCCATATCGGTCCACTGGTTCCCCCAATTCTTGATAACGAAATTGACGCCCTGTTGGCGGAATAAATAGAGGATAATTACCATGATTAATGATTTAGGTTTCTTCACGCTGGTTTTTGCCACGCTAGCAACCATTTTCGCGATATTCGCCGCTCTAAAAGCCCGAAAAACCTTCGATGTCACATGGCTGTCCGGTTCGCGGCGGGCGGTTATCATCACTTTTGTGCTCCTGACGGTTTCCTCTGCGGTAACAATTTACAACCTTGTTTCCGGAAACTATCAGGTTCGCTACGCCTATGAAACATCCGCCAAAGCAATGCCGCTGTTGCTGAAAGTGACCGCGTTTTGGGGCGGGCAGCAAGGTTCCATTTTGTTCTGGACGTGGCTGATGGCGGGATTTGTGGCGATATTGATGTTCCGCAAATGGCACGAAGACCGAGAATTGATGCCGTGGGTCATTGTGGTTTCAATGGGAACGGTATTGTTTTTCCTGCTGGTGGCATTATTCATTTCCAACCCGTTTGAACGAATGTGGTTCCTGGGGGAAGAATTGGTCTACGCCGTATGGCAACCCGCCGGAACAATGCCCGCCATTCCCCGCAATGGCGAAGGGTTGAACCCCCTGCTTCGCCACCCCGGGATGATTGGACATCCACCGACACTGTATCTGGGTTTTGTGGGTTTCGTCATCCCCTACGCCTACGCAATTGCCGCGCTCATCACCGGCAAAGCCGGCGACGATGTGTGGATCCGCACCACTCGCCGCTGGACGCTGGTCGCCTGGGTTTTCCTGTCGATGGGTTTGGTGCTCGGCGGACGCTGGGCATATGACGTCCTCGGCTGGGGCGGTTTCTGGGGATGGGACCCCGTTGAAAATGCCAGCTTCATGCCCTGGCTCACCGGCACTGCATTTTTGCACTCGGTGATGATTCAGGAAAAACGGGGGATGTTGAAAGTCTGGAACATCATCCTCATTATTTTAACGTATAGTTTGGTACTCTTCGGCACATTCATCACCCGCAGCGGGGTAATTTCATCGGTTCACTCTTTCGGGAACACGCTCATCGGTCCCGCATTCTTCGCTTTCATCGGCGTGACGCTGTTTGCATCGCTGTACGTGTTGTTCAAACGGCTCGACACCCTGAAAAGTGACCACGAAATGGATTCACTCCTGTCCAGAGAGGCGATTTTCCTGCTGCAAAACCTTCTTTTCATCGCCATCACATTTGCCACATTCTGGGGCACGGTTTTCCCGATGATTTCCGAATTGTTCACCGGCACAAAAATCACGGTGGGACCGCCGTATTACAACAAAGTCAACGGACCTCTCTTCGGGATTTTGGTGCTGACGATGGGGATTGCCCCGTTATTCGCATGGCGAAAGCAATCGGCGAAACGGCTGGGAAAATCGTTGTGGATTCCGTTTGCCGTTGCCGTCGGTATCGCGGCGGTGCTGTTTGTCGCCGGTATGCACAGTGTCGGGGCGTTGATTGGCTTCTGGCTGGTCTCTTTTGTCGGGTTTGCCATCCTCTTTGAATTCGGTAAAGGGGCAAAAGCCCGCATGAAACACGGTGAATCGCTGATTGTGGCGCTGGGGCATCTGATTGCCCGCAACCGCCGCCGTTATGGCGGGTATATCATCCATTTGGGAGTGGTGATGATTGCGCTGGGCGCAATCGGTACACATTATTTCCAACAGGAAACGCAGGGGATGCTTCGCCCCGGTGAAAGTCTGACCGTCGGAGAATATACGCTGACGTTTGAATCTTTGCGGCAGTACAGCCTTGAAGGCGGCGACCGTCAGGTGACGGAAGCGACCACCAGTTTGTACAAAAACGGCGAGTTTATCCGCACCATGAAACCACGCAAAGACTTCTTTGTGAGCAGCGGGCAACCAATGAGCCTCGCCTCAGTGTATAGTTTGCCCGGTGAAGATGTGTATGTCTTGCTGGTAGCATGGGAAGAAGTCGGGTTGACCGGTTCAACATTCAAGATATATCTGAACCCGTTGATAAACTGGGTCTGGCTCGGCGGGATAACCTTTATTTTTGGAACGCTGGTGGCGGCGTGGCCCAACCGAAAACCGGTGGCAAGTTGGACGGACGCGCGGCGGGCAGTACGCACCCCGGCAATAGGAGCAACGGTAAAATGAAACGATGGATAATCATCACCCTGACGTTGGTATTGTTTTTCGCGGTGGCAAGCATCTTTGTGGAAGCGCAAGCGCCGAATACCGGCGGCTCGGATGCGCCTGCCCGCGTCATCACGGACGATGAAGTCAATGCAATCGCCAAACAACTCTACTGTCCCGTCTGCGAAAACACTCCGCTGGATGTGTGCCCCACCCAAGCCTGCAAAGACTGGCGCGAATTAATTCGGCAGCAATTGAGCGACGGCTGGACAGAGCAGCAAATCAAAGATTATTTTGTGGCAAGCTTCGGACCGCGGGTGTTGGCAAATCCACCAAATAGAGGATTCACATCGCTGGTGTGGCTGCTACCCATTGCGGCACTGCTGGCAGGGGGCGCATTCGTCTGGCGGCTTCTGCGGCAGTGGCAGATACAGCACCGCACCAACGCCGATACCGTTGAGCCGATAGATGAAGCTCCGGATATTCCACCTTCGTTATTGGAACAAATAGAAAAAGACGTTGAAGCCAAGTTTTAAAAAAGGACAATCACTATTATGGACAGCGCATCGTTTTTAATCAGTATGGCAATTCTGGCGGGGGTGATGGGATATATTGTGTGGCCCTGGTTCAAAGCCAGAGAACTGGCGGCGCAAGGTTTGGCGCCGGAAGAACCCGCATTTCTCGCCGGTGAGGTTGACCTGAATACAAAAAGAGAGAAGCTGGTTGCAGCCCTGCGTGACCTTGAATTTGATTACGTGGTAGAAAAAGTTACCCCCGCCGACTATGAATCATTGCGCAATCACTTGCTTTCACAGGTGGCGGAAGTTATGACCCAGCAGGAAGCCAGCACAGACGCCGCAATTGACGCGCTGTTGAATCGGGCGCGAGCGAAAACGTCTGCAACTGCCACCGAAATATGCACGCACTGCGGCGAGAGCGTCCGCGCCGGCGCGCGCTTCTGCGTCTACTGCGGCGAGAAACTCTCCCAGCAACATTGCCCGGATTGCGGCAGTCCGGCTAATGCGGACGACCAATTTTGCAGCATTTGCGGGTTCAATTTAGAAACACTCACTATGGTAAATTAGCACAGGACAACCCCCATGCCATCCATTACCTATCCGCTGGCGCTTGCCGCGGGCATCCTATCCTTTATTTCACCCTGCGTTTTACCGCTTGTACCCGTGTATTTGGGATACCTATCGGGCGGCAGCATCACCGGCGCTGCCGCTATTCCCCGCCGCATTGTATTCAAACACGCCCTCTATTTTGTGGGCGGGTTCTCAGCCATCTTCATCATCCTGTTCGGACTGCCGGCTACCATACTGGGCAGCGCGCTGCAAGATTACAGCAGTTGGATAGCCAAAATCGGCGGGGTGGTGGTCATTATCTTCGGCTTGCATGTTTGGGGGGTCATCACCATTCCGTGGTTGAACATGACCCGCCAAATCGAGCTGGGCACCGGATTGCAACCGGGCTTCATGCGTTCCACCCTGTTCGGCGTGACCTTCGCCGCCGGTTGGACACCGTGCATCGGACCGTTGCTCGGTGCAGTGATGACTATGGCGTTCACCGACCCTTCCCGCGCGGTCAGCTTTGTTGCCGTCTACGCTCTGGGGCTGGCAATCCCGTTCCTGCTCTCCGCGTTGATGCTCACCCGCGCCAGCAACGCCCTGCGCCGCCTCAACCGCTATATGCGGGTGGTGGAATACGCCAGCGGCGCACTGATGATCACCGTCGGCATCCTGCTCATCACCGGAATGTTCACCATTATGAACAGCTATTTCATCCAAATAACCCCGCCGTGGCTGCTGCGCTATCTTTAAAATAAAGGATGTTTCAAGTTATGCTGAACACGCACTCCCAAACCGACACCCCGCTCTTGGCGGTCACGCTCAATATTGACGGGATGACCTGCAACCACTGTGTCGCCGCCATTCAATCCGGCGTGAGACAGCTTGCGGGCGTGAAATCCGTACAGGTGAGTTTACGAAAACGCACCGCTCGCATCACCTTCAACCCGGAAAAAACGTCCGTGCCCGCGCTGAAAGCGGCGGTCATTGAGGCGGGATACTTCATCGCCGGAGAAGATACGCCAACCGCCGTCCTGCCATCCGCCTCAAAAAGTCTTTTCCGGTATTGGCAATTTCGGGTGATTTTTTTCGGCTTGCTCGGCACATTCGGGCTGATGGCGATCTATCTCGGCTTGGTCAGTTGGGCGGAGGGTTGGGCGCACGCCGTTGAATTAATGCTGGAAGACGCCTGGATTGTGGGACCCATTTTAGCCGGGTTCGGCATCCAAGTGGGACTGTACACCTATTTAAAAACCGTGGTGCACGCCGCCGGACACGGAACCGGCGCGATGGCGGGCGCGGGCGGCGGCACATCCACCGTGGCGATGGTCGCCTGCTGCGCCCACCACGTCACCGATGTGTTGCCGCTGCTGGGGCTTTCTGCGGCGGCAACATTTTTAGCCGATTACCGCATCCCGTTCATGGTCGTGGGGTTGGTCACCAACCTCATCGGCATTGGCGTCATGATTTATGTGATTTTCAAAGAACGCAATCGAATGCGGCAGTTGATGGTCGCCGTTCCCGCAGAAATGAACACCCATTAATGCCGCAACACTTTGGGGCATCGCCGCCATCCGATGCCCCGACAAAAAAATTATCGCGAGGAATTCATAATGAAACGTTGGATTTTAACCCTGTTGGTGGTCAGCATCGGGCTGATAGCAACGGCATGCGGCAACAGCGCCGCCCCCGCCGAAGCCTCAAAACCGGCTCAGCAACCCGCGCCCGTCTCCGCACCGGCACAAGCAAGCGCACCGGCTGCCGCCGAGTTTGCGCCGCAAACAAACGATGAAAATTCGGTGACCGTGGAAGTAACACCGCTGAACATCACCGACACCGGCATGGACGTGAAACTCGCTTTCAACACCCACTCCGTGCCGCTGGATTTTGACCCCACCCAAATCATCGTCCTGCGTGATGCCAACGGCACGGACATCCATCCCGTCAGTTGGGATGGCAGTGGACCCGGCGGGCATCACCGGAAAGGCACGTTGCATTTTGAGCTGGACTCACACCCCCAGCAATTCATCGAGCTGGTGGTGCATGATGTTGCCGACATCCCGGCGCGCACATTCCGTTGGGATTTGCAATAATTTCATTTTAAAGGGGAGACAACTGCATGGAGAATCTAACACCACTACCGGAAACGCCGGAGGAAGCACCCGTCATCGCACCGGAACCGGCGCTTCCGGCATCAAAACCCGGCAAACCGCCGACGCTGAGCCTCCGCGCAAAAGCAATTATCCTGCTGGCAACATACGCCATCGGGTTGCTGAGCGGATTTTTAGTGTGGGGCTGGAAACCGCTCACCGCGAACACGCCGGAAATCGTCGCCGTACCGACGGTTGCGCCAACCGCAACGCCGGTTCCCGTTTTGCCCACCGAATACACCCTGCCGGTATCTTTCGGCGATTTGGGTCCCCAATTAATCGAAGCGGGCGCAATTGACTATGAAAAATTCATCCAAATATACCAGCGTTCCGGCAATCCGCTCTCGGATGAACAGCTCACCATCCTGTCAAAGGGCAGCGATGCCCCCATCGTCTTCAACCGTCAGAACGCCTATTTCCTGCTGAACTTCTTCTGGGCATTGGGATTGACCAACGAAAACACCTTGCTCACCGACGGTCCGATGGTGCAAAACAGCGGTGGCAACGTGGCGCGATTCGCCTCAACCGGCGGCTGGACGGTCGGCACCAAACCCGTGACCGAACTATACGCCAGCACCCCCCTCGTCCCGCTCACCTCGGAGCAGGCGGGCATTCTGGCGACGGTCGCCTCGGCGGTGTATCGTCCATGCTGCAACAACCCCACCGCTTTCCCGGACTGCAACCACGGGATGGCAATGCTGGGTATGCTGGAACTGCTGGCGGCAAACGGCGCCACGGAAGACGAACTTTTTGAAGCGGCAAAATATGCCAACACCTTCTGGTTCCCCCAGCAGAGCGAAGAAATCGCCACCTTTTTCCGCAATGCCAAAAACGTGACCTTCGAGCAGGCGGATGCGCGCGATTTTGTGGGACCGTACGTGGCATCCGCCAGCGGTTTCCAAGCCGTACATCAATGGCTCATCGAAAACAACCTTCTGCCGCAAGCGCCTTCCAGCGGCAATAGCTGTGGAGTGTAACATGAAACGAGTACGCATTTTCGGGGTATTCGGGGCTGTTTTTTTGCTGATACTTCTCTCGGCATGCACGGGCAAAGCGCCGCAAGCCGTCGCCTCGCCCACCAGTTTCGATTTTGGGGAAATTGGACCGATAGACCCCGTTTCCACCACTTTCACCATTTCAAACACCGGTACCGCCCCGCTCATCATAGAGGGCATCACCACCTCATGCAGTTGCACCGCCGCCGAAATCAGCGAGGACACCATCGCCCCCGATGGCTCCGCGACGCTGACCGTCACATTTGACCCGCAGGTACATGACGGCGCAACCGGACACTTTTTGCGATATGCCTATCTGCAAACCAACGACCCGGAGAACCCGGAATTAAAGGTGGAAATCACCCTTGATGTCGTTGAAAATAAATCTACACAGGAGACAAACTAATGGGTACAGCCACATACAAAAAACGGAAAAAAAGCTCTAAAAGCCGACGCCGGCAGAAAAACAACAGCTCATTCTGGCTGATTGCCGTGGGCGCGTTGATATTGGTTTTGGGCGGCATCATCATCATTCTGAGTGGACAAAGCGGCGGGGGCGGCAATACCGACCCGATGTCGGCAAAAAATTTACTGCCGCTCACCGACCCGGTCAACCCGATTGAGGGCTGGCATGACATGGAAAATCCGGTTAACCCCAACCAACCCAAAGATTCCCTGCCCGCCGGCACCCCACAACCCAACATCGATATTCCCATCACCTATTTTGATTTCGGCACAATTCCCGCCGCGCCCGACAACGCCGTTCAAACCTTCCCCATTCAAAACACCGGCGATGAACCGCTCATCATCAAGCGGATTGTGACTTCATGTGCCTGCACCACCGCCGAACTCACCAGCAGCGTGATTGAACCGGGCAAACGTGCCGACCTGACCGTCATCTTCGACCCCGATTTTCACGATACACAGGGTCCCGTAAAACGAATTGTGTGGATGGAAACCAACGACCCGGATATGCCCGTGGCTGAAGTCTCCATCACCGCCAACGTGCAAAAATAGCTGAATTGCACGCTCATACATTGTAAGCATCGAATAGCCCGCTCTCGCGGGTTTTTCGATTGTAGCAACACCAGGCAACCACGAAGGTTGCCCCAACCAACATATCAGCAAGTAAATGTGCGCTCTTGAGTATACAAAGGACAAATTTCTTATGGACACTCATAGATATGTCTTGCACGTGGCGGTGTTGGGTGGCTCACGATTGTGGCGGCTGGGATTGCAGGCGCTGCTCACCAACCAACCGGGGATAAAAACCGTCAGTCACACCACAACCGTTGATGGCATCGCCGGGAACCCGGACGTTTTTTTGATTGACGGTTCGGTGGCAGATGCCCTGCTGGTTGGCGTTGGCGTCGCCTTCCCCGGCACGCCGACCATCATCATCACCCAAGCCCAAGACCTTCCGCGCCTTTCCCGGTGGCTTGAGCAAGGGGCATTGGGCATTGTTGACCAGGACACCTCGCTGGCTGATTTGCTCAGCGCCTTGCGGCAAGTAACCACCGGCGAATTGAGCCTCCCTCCCCAATTGGCGGTACGGTTGGTGCAGACAATGGCAAGCCGCGCCCCCACGGAAACACCCCTCACCGAACCCCTTTCCACCCGCGAGAAAGATGTCCTCACCCTTTTGGCACAGGGGCTGAGCAACAAAGCCATTGCGCAACAAATATACGTCAGCGTGCGCACGGTGGAGGGGCATCTGGCAAATATTTACGGCAAGCTGGGCGTTCATTCCCGCACGGAAGCCGCGCTGATTGCCGTTCGCAATGGTTGGGTATCCGCAAAATAAACACGTAAAACTACCTATACCCACCCGGTAATTCACCCCTATTACCCTACTCTGATTTATGATATGCTTCATTTAGCTTGAGGCTGATTGGAAATGTTATGGCGCTTAAAACTCGTTTAGCTCTTTTAAGTACATTAGCGGAAACTCACACGGAAGCGATTCAATATAACCTGAAAGCACTGGCAAAAGTGATTGAATACCTGAATCCGGATATGCTGTGCGTCGAATTGCCACGCCGGCACTGGGAACTCCATGACTTGTCGCACGCTTCCATTGAAGTGCGCGAAAGTTTGCTCCCCATCGCCGATTTAACGGACGTGGTGGTACTGCCCATGATGTCGCAGGACACCCGTCAATTTTCCGATTTTATGCCCAAAAGCGGCTGGCGTGGCTGGTGTGCCGACTCATTGAGCCGCGCTTTGGTGCGGGCACAACGCGCCGCCAACGACATTGACACCATCCACGCTAAAACGTACCAAAATATGTGTCACACCCTCTGTCTCACCAGCGAAATGTTCTGGACGGCAGAAGCTCGCCGCGAATGGCACGAGCAGAATCACGCCATGCTGGAAAATATTCTGCTCGCCATCCGCCAAGACCCGGGGCGACGGGTGCTGGTGGCGCTGCAATGTCAGCGCGTCCATTGGCTGGAACCGAAACTCAAAAAAATTCCGGATATTGACTTGGTAGACTTTCGAGATTTGTAATTCATATATCGAGGCGCAAACCGATGATCCACGCCACACAACTAACCAAATCGTACAAAAAAACACCCGCCGTCCGAGGCATTGATTTGGCGGTGAAACAGGGAGAAATCTTCGGGCTGGTGGGTCCCGACGGCGCGGGCAAAACAACCACCATCCAACTTCTCACCGGCATTCTCACCCCCACCTCCGGCACGGCGACGGTCGCCGGTATTGATGTCATCAATGAGCCGGATCGTCTCGGCGGGAAAATCGGCTATATGTCCGAGGGGTTCACACTGTACGGCGCGTTGAGCGTGGAGGAAAATCTGGACTTTTTCGCCGATTTGTACGGCGTCCCTTTCTCCGTCCGCAAAAAACGAAAAGCGGAACTGCTGGCATTCGCCCGGTTGGAAGAAGCCCGCCACCGCCGCGCAGAACACCTCTCCGGCGGGATGAAAAAGAAGCTGGCGCTGGCATGCACGCTGATGTATTCGCCGCAGATTTTGTTTCTGGATGAACCGACCACCGGGGTTGACCCCGTTTCCCGCCGCGATTTCTGGAAAATCCTGTTTGAATGGATGCAATCCAATGAGGGGTTGACGATTTTTGTTTCCACCCCGTATCTGGACGAAGCGGAACGGTTTGACCGCGTGGCGTTGATGCATAAAGGCAAGTTCATCGCAGTGGATACCCCTGCCGCGCTGAAAAAGCAACTGACCGGCACGATGATTGACCTGAAAGCCGAACCGCAATTCACCGCGCTGGCGCATCTGAAAGAGACGCCCGGCGTGTCGCACGTGCAGGTTTTTGGCGAGCGGCTGCGGTTGCTGCTGGCGGAAAACAGCACCCTCAATTTGGAAGAGACGCTGAAAAACGCGGGCGCACGGGTCATTGATGCCCGCCCCACTTCCCCCACGCTGGAAGACGTGTTCGTCAGTTCCATCGAAGCGGCAACCCCCGGCGACGCCATCCACACCAATAAACAGCCGCCGCTGGGAGCCGTGGAACCCATTACGGACAAATATGCCGTGACGGTAGAAAATCTGACCAAAAAATTCGGAAATTTCACCGCCGTGAACGGCATCAGTTTCACGGTGCGACCGGGGGAAATTTTCGGGTTTTTGGGACCGAACGGTTCCGGAAAAACCACCACCATTCGTATGCTGACGGGGCTGCTGCCCGCCACCGCCGGGTCGGGGACGGTTGCCGGGTTCGATATTCTGCGCCAGCAGAAACGCATCAAGCCGCACATCGGCTATATGAGCCAGAAATTTTCGCTGTATAACGATTTGACGGTGGTGGAAAACATTGATTTTTACGCGGGAGTGTACAATGTGCCGCGCAAAATTCGGGGGGAGCGAAAAGCGTGGGTGCTGGAAATGGCGGGGCTGCGCGGGAAAGAACGCACGCTCACCGGCTCGCTGTCCGGCGGGTGGAAACAACGGCTGGCGCTGGGATGCGCCATTCTGCACCAACCGCAAATTTTGTTTCTGGATGAGCCGACCTCGGGCGTAGACCCGATTTCCCGCCGCGCTTTCTGGGATTTGATTTTCGAGCTTTCGGCGCAGGGGGTGACCATTTTCATCACCACCCATTACATGGATGAGGCGGAACATTGCCATACGCTGGGGTTGCTGTATTACGGCGACATCATCGCTATGGGCGCGCCCACCGAGGTGAAACGGAACATGAAAGCCGGTGAAATGGTTGAAATTGATGTGGCGCATCCGCTCCGCGCCGCCGGTATTGTGGAAGCGCTGCCCGCCGTTCACAGCGCCGCGCCATACGGCGACAAATTGCACGTGATGGTGTGGGGGCACGCCGCCGAGTACATCGAAACGCTGGAAAAAACATTGCGCGCCGCCGAGTTGCCCCCCCGTCGCATCAATACCATTGACTTTTCGCTGGAAGATTTGTTTGTGATATTCATTGAGATGAAAGAAGCCGGTCGCCGTGCCCGTATGGAGGATTGACATGAATCGACGTTTTATCGCTGTGCTGATAAAAGAAACCCGCGAAATCTGGCGCGACCCGTACACGCTTGGGATGGCAATCGGGTTGCCGTTTGTGATGCTGCTGCTCTTCGCCTACTCCACCAATCTGGACGTGAAAAATATGTCGCTGGCAGTGTTCGATCAAGATAAATCCGCGCTCAGCCGGTTGTACATCACCCAATTCACCACCGATGACACCTTCTATTTGAAAGGGTATGCGAGCAGCTACGATGAATTGAACCAATGGATGGAAAACGACACCGTGGACACGGCGCTGGTCATCCCCCCGAACTTTGGGCAGACACTCGCCGCGCGTCGCCCGGAAACGGTGCAAATCTGGGTGGACGGCTCATTCCCGCCCACGGCAAATGTCGCCATCAATTATATGCAAGCGTTCAATGCGCGGTTCAATTACGCCCAACTCGCCGCCATTGTCGGTGAGCAGAATTTGAAGCCCGCCATTGACGTGCAACCCAGCGTATGGTTCAACCCCGGTCTGAAAAGCATCAATTATGTTGTGCCGGGATTGTACGCCGTGATTTTGCTGGCGTTTCCGCCCCTGCTGTCGGCGTTGTCCATTGTGAAGGAAAAGGAACAGGGGAGCATCCAGCAGGTTTTTGTCTCACCCATCCGTTCCGCCGAACTGATTTTGGGGAAACTCATTCCTTACGGGGTCATAGCCTTCATCGAAATGCTGGTGATTCTGGCGATGGGGATATGGGGGTTTCGCGTGCCGTTTGAAGGTAGCATCTGGTTGCTATTGTTCGCCGCGCTGATATACGTCTTCGGCGCGGTGGGCATCGGGTTGCTGGTCAGCACCGTCACCGAGACACAGGTAGCGGCGATGCTGGCGGCAATTGTGCTGACCATGATGCCCGCGCTCATCTTTTCAGGGTTCATTTACCCCATCTTCAACATGCCGGAAATTATGCAATGGTACACCTATCTGTTCCCCGCGCGTCATTTTGTGGACATCTCTCGCAGCATCGTTCTGAAGGGTGCGGATTTGCGCACCCTCTGGTTCCAAATGGGCTTGATGATTGCCTATGTCGCCGCGATTTTCGCCATTGCTGCGCTCCGTTTCAAGAAAAAAGTCGGATAACCGGAAAGGAAGCCCTATGATTAGCCGAATGTCATCCCTGATGCGGAAAGAATTCCTTCAGTTTTTTCGGGATAAAATGCTGGTGATGTTGATTCTATATACGTTTGCCGAACCCGTTTTGTGCGGCGTATCACTGTTCATCGCGGTCAATAATATGCCGCTCGCCATCATTGACGGCGACCGCACCGTCGCCAGCCGGGAACTGGTGGGCACTTTGGCACGCTCGGAGCATTTTGAGGTGTACGACTCGGTTGGCTCGGTGGCAGAGGCGCGCCCGTTGCTGCAACGCGGCGACGTGCAAATTGCGCTCGTCATCCCCGCCGGATACGAAGCCGCGCTCGATGGGGGGAAATCATCGCCCGTGCAGCTCATTGTGGATGGTTCCACCGGCAACACCGCCCAGCAAGCCATCGGTTACGCCCAACTGCACATCGCCAAACTTTCCCGCAATATTGAGCTGGCGCGCTTCGGCATGACCGCCGCCGATGTTGTCAACCTGCCGGTGGTTGAAAGTCGGCTGAACGTGCTGTATGACCCCGATCTACGGTTCACCAATTTTGTGATGCTGGCAATGGTTGCCTTTGCCGCGCCGGTGTTGGGCATTCTGCTCGGCGCGGTGACAATTGTCCGTGAAAAAGAAAAGGGGACGCTGGAACAGTTGATGGTGACGCCCATCAACGCCGCCGAATTAATCACCGCCAAACTCCTCCCAATGGCGGTGGTGAAGATGGGGGGGCTGGCAATCGGCATCGCCATCGCCGTCTGGGGGTTCGGCGTGCCGGTGCGCGGCAGTTTGCTACTGTATTTTGCCGTTTCCACCCTCATCTTCATTGTGGGTATGGGCATCGGGGTCGCCATCGGAACCATTGCCAACACCATGCAACAATCGCTCCTGCTGGCGTTTTTCGTCATCTTCCCCATGAGCTTTTTATCGGGGATGTTATCGCCGGTGGAAAACATGCCGCTGGTACTGCAATGGCTCTCCCTGCTCAGTCCGTTTCGCTATTATCTCACCATCACCATGGATATTTTCCTGAAGGGGGTCGGGATGTCGGTTATTTACCCGCAGGTACTGAGTTTAGCCGTGTTGGGCGTGGCCATTCTCGGTTTGAGCTTGGCTCGTTTCCAAAAAAGTTTAGCCTAAAATATAGGCAATATTGCCCGTTTTCATCTGCGCTATCATGCCCTGTCGGGACATTGCAACTTATTTTACAATGTATCGTGTGTATCTTTTTTAGAGGGGAGAAAGTCTATGGTTCCGTTGCTGACCGCGAAAGAATTACAAGCCATGTTGCAAGTAGACCGTTCAACCATCTATCGCATGGCAGAATCACAGAATATCCCCGCCATCAAAGTTGGCAAACAATGGCGCTTCCCGGCAGACCGGGTGGAACTTTGGCTGAAAACACAATCGTCCGGTACAACCGCCCCGCCGCCCGCGCCGACACAACACCCCCAACCGACAACCGTTTCCGCGCCGTTATTGCCGCCGGTGCAGTTGAAACTCATTCAGGATGGTTTCGCGCTGGCATTGGGCGCAATGGTGCAAATCACCGACATCAACGGGCATCCATTGGTTGAGCCGAGCAAACCGTTCGGCTTGTTTCTGGCGTTGCAGCCCTACCCTTCGGCAAAACAACGCTACGAAACGGAATGGCGGCGGCTGGCGCAATTGCCCGCACTGAAGCCGCAATTCACCCGCACGGGGCTGGGTTTGCTGGCGACGCGCGGCATCGTGCGCGTCGGTTCGGCGTTGCAGGGCATGGTGGTGATTGATGGCATCGCCCCGAACGATTGGACGCCGGACGTGGTTGCGCTCGCCGAATATTATGGCGTGCCCGCCGAAACACTCTCCCCCCATTTGGACGATGTGTACTTTATGGATAGCGTAAAACAGACATTGGTGCTATCATTGGCGCAACATATCGCTGATATTGTGGCGCATTTGGCAACAGAACGCGCCACAATGGCGGGCAAACTCAATGCGATTGCTCAATTGGTGGGGTAATATGGCGTTGCGGCGCACATCCCTCCCCCCCCCGCCATATGGCGTGTTTTGCTCCCGCCGAATGGCGGGTTTTTTATTGCGCCAAGTGGCGCTATCAGCACGATAGTATTTCAGGTAAACTATTGGCAATTGGTTCTCGTACCAATCATCACAAGCCAAAAATGATATGGGAGCATTTGATGAAACTTCGTTCAATTTCGTTAATCGTTGTCGTTTTTCTTCTCCTCGCCTCCAGCCTCAGCGCGTGCGGCGGCAGTGCCTCCGACCCGTTGACGTTGGCGCCGAAAGATATTCTGCCCGATGAAGTGAAAACGGCATCAACCTCGGTGCAGGAAGCGTACCGCTTCGCCGCCGCCAACCCCGATGTGCTGGCACAATATCCCTGCTACTGCGGCTGCGGCAACATGGGACACCAAAGCAACCGCGACTGTTTTATTAAAAACATCAATCCCGATGGCACAATTGAATTTGATAATCACGCCAATGGCTGCACCCTCTGCGTGGACATCGCCCAAGATGTGATGCGTTTGATGCGTGAGGGGAAAGATGCCGTCACCATCCGGGATTATATTGACACAACCTACAGCCCGTTTGGTCCCGGCACGGATACGCCCCCCGTTGGCAGTGTGAACAGCACCAGCAGCGTGAGCAGCACCGGCGCCGCCAACGACGGCAGCGCAATCGAAGCCTGCACCAAAGAAGTTCCCACCTGCGGCGAAGATACCGGCGGCTCCGCGCCCGCGCTCAACCTTGACGGCGCGCCGCAATCCGCCGCGCCCGCACCCGGAAAATAATTGCCCATGAAACGCCGACTGCTGTTTTTGCTTCCGTTTTTAGTGCTGGCGCTGGTCATCGCGCTGGTTCCCGTACCGGCGCTGGCAGAACCGACCACCCGTTACATCACCGTCACCGCCCGCCAATTCGCGTACGACCCGCCCGTGTTGCGCGTCAATCGCGGCGACCGCATCATCATCACCCTGCAAGCGGCGGATGTGATGCACGGGTTCTATCTGGACGGGTACGGAATTGATGAACAGGTTGAACCGGGGCAAACCCGCCAAATCGAGTTCATCGCCGACCGTACCGGCAAATATCGCTATCGGTGTTCCGTCAGTTGCGGACCGCTGCATCCGTTTATGATTGGCGAATTGGTGGTTGAACCCAACCTCACTTTTGCCCGCGCTATCGGGCTGATGGGCGTGGCTGTCGCCGGAACATTCATGTATTTACGACGGAATTCCGTTGAAATAAATTAATTTTTTTGAGAGAGGATATGTTATGAGTAAAAAAGTTCGCCGCAAAAAGACTGTGGCTCGCAAAAAAAACCCGTCGTGGGTGTGGGCGGCAGTTGCCGGCGCCGTACTGATTGTCATCGGCGGGCTGGCGCTACTGTTCACCTCAAACCAGTCCGATTACGTCCCGGAAGTGACCGGCGCACCCGCGCTGAAAGTTGACCGCGAGCAGATTGATGAAGGCGACGTGAAGTTGGGCGTCACCAAACGCACGGTTTTCCGGCTGAAAAACGTCGGGGATAAAACGCTGGAAATTTTGGATGAACCGCAAGTTCAGGTTGTGGAGGGGTGTTGACCGCCCCGCGCCGTCGTCGGTTCGATGACACTCAAACCCGGACAAGAAACTACTTTGACTATGAGCTACCTGATGCACGGAGTTGAAATGGGGGGGCAACATCAGTTTGATGTCCACGTGAAAACCAATGACCCTGCCCACCCGGAACAGTTATTGGTTGTCCGTTCAAACTGGGTAGAATAATTCCACTTCGCCCCCGCCGAAAACACTCGGTGGGGGCGCAAAGGTTTTCATGATGCAAAACCGTTTTGAACTCACCCGATACCGCTGGCTTAAAAAAATGTTGCAGTGGCGCGGCTTTCAGCCGGTATTGATGCTCTTCACCCTGTTCTTTTTCGTCATTGCCATCCTCACCGGCTTTTTCGGCACACCCGCCGGCAGTCATAATTTCGGCATTATTTTTGTGTGGATTGTCTGGTGGGCGTTGCTCATGATTGTGATGGTGCCTTTCTTCGCGCGGTTGTGGTGCACCATCTGCCCCATCCCCGCCCCCGGCGAATGGCTTCAACGGCGTTCGCTCATTCGGCGCAGACCGGGCAAACTGTACACCCTGCGCCGACGCTGGCCCCGAAAATTACGCAACATCTGGATGCAAAACTTCGGGTTTTTGGCGGTGGCGCTCTTCAGCACCATCATCCTCACCCGCCCGTCGGTGAGCGCCTGGGTTTTACTGGGGATGATTCTCGTCGCCATTGCGCTCAGTATTCTGTATGAAAATCGCATCTTTTGCCGGTATGTCTGCCCCGTCGGGGGATTTATCGGACTGTATTCGCTCACCTCCACCCTTGAATTGCGAGTGAAAGATGCGCAAATCTGCAAAGACCACAAAACCAAAGATTGCGTCACCGGCAACGAGCTGGGCTACGGTTGCCCGTGGCTGGTTTACCCCGGCAAACTGGAGCGCAACACCTACTGCGGCATGTGTACCGCCTGCCTCACCACTTGCACCCAAGATAACATCGCCATCAACCTGCGTCCGTTTGGCGCGGATTTGCTGGTAGAAAAAGGTCGCTCACTCGATGAAGCCTTCAAAGCGCTCATTATGCTGGCGTGCGCCATGCTGTACAGCGCCGTTCTGCTCGGTCCGTGGGGCTGGGTGAAAGATTGGGCGAATATGGACACCCTGCCCCATTGGGCAATTTATGCCGTTTCATTCATTGCGGTGAACTTGCTGGCGCTGCCGGGCATCTTCTGGCTCACCGCCGCCGCTGCCCGCAAACTCGCCCGGCTGGAAATCCCCCTGAAAAAAGTATTTGTAGATGTGGCATACAGTCTGGTGCCGATGGGTCTCATCGGTTGGATTGCCTTCAGCTTCAGTTTCGTCTTTGTGAACGGCAGTTACGCCCTCTCCGTCCTCAGCGACCCCTTCGGCTGGGGCTGGGATTTGTTCGGCACACGCAGTTTCCCGTGGACACCCATTCTGCCCGACATGGTTGCCGGGCTACAAATTCTGCTGTTGCTGGCAGGGCTGATATATGCTATCATCATCGCCTATCGCATTATTCGCCGCCGCGCCGCCACCGACAATCTGGCATGGCGGGGGACGCTCCCGGTGGCGGGCTTCCTTTCTGCGGTCACATTCACATTTTTGAGGTTATACATCGGATGAAATTTCTTGCCGACCGCGCCGAACAACGCGCCATCATCGCTCTGATATTCATTCTCATCGGGGTTCCGGTGATAATTTTGGGCTACCAATTCGGTATCCGCCCGCGCTTAAACACCATCCGCACCATTGATATTGTTGCCGCCGCGCCGGAAAACGGTGGATTCCAACCGGCGGCTTTTGAAGTAAACGCGGGCGAAACCATCCGCCTGCGGGTTTCCTCGCCCGATGTGGTTCACGGGCTGGCAATTGGACCCGGCGAAGGGTGGGATTTCGGCATCGTCAAACCCGGCGAGGTGAAGGAAATTGAAATTACGTTTCCGGAAGCGGGACGATACACGCTCTATTGCAACGTGTGGTGCAGCCCCTCCCACTGGCGCATGCGCGCCGCCATTGATGTATTCGGGGATGCACTCGCCACAACCCCCGACCCCATCATTGAACGGTTGACGGCACAGGGCATTGACATTGATGCCCCCCACCCCGCCGAGAACGCCCCCGCAGAAAAGCCGTCGGTGGCGCGCGGAAAGACGCTGCTGGCAGACGTTCAATCCACTCTCCCCCCGGAGGTGCTGTCCGCAGCATGGCGGCAGTCGCACAGCCCGGCAGAGGCGCGAGCATTGCTCATCAATTTAAATGATGCCGAAGCGTGGGATATTGTGGCGGCGCTGTGGCTGGCAGACGCCGACCCCGTGCAATTGGATGAATCGCAGGTGTTGTATGCGAAAAATTGCGCGGCGTGTCACGGCGCAACCGGCATCGGCGACGGCATCGGCGCGGCGACGTTGATTGAGCAGGGGTACATGGGCGACGGTCCCGCCGCCTTCGCCGACCCGACGACGATGCTCGGCGCGAGCAGCGATATTCTGTATGGCAAGCTTCGGCGGGGCGGTATGGGCACGGGGATGCCGGGATTCGGCACGGTGTTCACCCGCGAACAATCGGCGCAGATGATTGATTATCTGTGGACATTTGTCTTCAGCACGGAATGATACCCGCTGTATCCTCGCACTATTATATGACGCACGCCCCATTGCCCGCATTTATCTTTGTTTTTCCGCCCGAAAATAAGTATAATCGGCACAACACTTTGCGCCGTTTGCACCCCACCGCGATAAGCCTGCGCTTCCGATGCCCACACCATGCCGTCACGCCGAACTCGGGTGCATGTCCACAGTGTCTTTTTGAGCGGTGAAGGAGAGAGCGGGAATGAAGTTGTTCAACACCTTCCAAAAACGAATCGGGTTGATATTTCTGGCGTTCTTTCTGCTGGTTTCCACGTCTGTGGTCGCCAGTTATTTGATTATTGAGACACAAAAACAAGATGCGTTGGTCATTAACCTTGCCGGACGGCAACGCATGTTGATTCAATCAATGACCAAAGATGTGCTGGAAATTGAACGCGACACCGGAAATATGCGTTTGGAACATATCAACTCATTGGGGAACAGCGTCGCCAAGTTTGACGCAACCCTGACCGCGCTCATACAAGGGGGCAATGTCCCCTACCCGCCATACCCCTCGGTGTACCTGCCCGCCACCAGAACACCCGTGATTCTGACCCAGTTGCAGGAAATTTCGGACACGTGGCAGTTATTCCGCCTGACGCTCCAGCCCATCACCGCCCCGCAAACGTCGGATGAAGAGATTGCCACGGCAATTGTATCGCTGCGAGACCTTTCGCCGGTACTCCTTCAGCAAGCCGATGAAATTGTGCGGTTGTACGAAAACAATTCCAACCAAAAAGTTCTGTACCTACAACGCATTCAAGTGGTGTTTTTTCTCAGCGCCCTGATTTTGCTTGCCGTCGGTGTTGCCGTCACCCAAAAGGCGATTGCGCCGCTGCACATATTGGGCAAAACCGCCAAACGCATCGGCGATGGCGATTTGAACACGCCGGTTGCGGTTACCGGGGTGGACGAGATTCAATTGCTGGCGCGCACGCTCGACAGTATGCGCCGGCAATTGCATGCCTCGCAATCCCGACTGGAGGAGCGGGTTTCGCAACAAGCCTCGGAGCTTGCCACCGCGTTTGAATTGAGTCAGGAAATTGTCGCCGAATTGGATATTGACCACTTGCTGACTTCGGTGACGAACCGCGCCAAATCGCTTGCCAAAGCCGACGTGGCGAGTTTATGTTTGCTCACCCCGGCGGGGAAAACGCTGCGACTGGTTGCCAACAGCAACGGCTTCATCCCCCCGCAAGATATGGAACATCCCGTTGAGAACGGGTTAGCCGGTGATGTGGTTTTTGGAGATAAAACAGTCAGCACGGAAACGGCATGCGCCAACTGCACCTTTATGCAGCATACGGACGGCTTCTGTGTGGCAACCCCCTTGAAAGCCGGAGAAAAAACGCTGGGCGCGCTGTGTGTCATCACCGGCAACCCCAACCATGTCAATTCAGGACACTCGCGTGCGCTGTCGTTATTGGCGAACTCGGCGGCAATTGCCATCACCAACGCGCAACTGGTCAAAGAGAAACAGATACAGGCGCAACAATCGGCATCGCTGGCGGAACGGGAGCGATTGGCGGCAGAGTTGCATGACAATTTGGCGCAAACGTTAAGTTTCCTGAACCTGAAAACCGACCACGTGACCGGGTTGCTGCACCATGAAAAATACGGCGACACGCTGGCAGAACTGCAAGCCATGCAATCCGCGATACAATTGGCATACGGGCAAGTCCGCGCCGCGCTGGTTGGGCTGCGCGAACCCCTTTCCGCACCGGGCGACATCACCCAGAAGATACAATCCATCATCGCCGATTTTTCCGATGCCACCCGGCTCCCCGTTCAATTGACGCATTCAAGCCCGAACACACTGACGCTTCCCCGCACAGTGCAGACGCAAGCGCTCCACATCATCAAAGAAGCGTTGGCGAACATCCGCCGCCATGCTCACGCCACCCATGTTCACATCACCGTGGCGCGTAACGACGCCTCGGTTCGAGTTTCCATCACAGATGACGGCATCGGTTTTGACACAACGCGCGCCGGCGACGAAAATCATTTAGGGTTGATGATTATGCACACCCGCGCCAAACGCAGCGGCGGGCAATTAGCCGTGCAATCGGCGCCGGGAGAAGGAACAACCATCACCGCAACCTTCCCGTTAGTGACTGCGGACAAAAACTCACGCTAGGCAAAAAGTTATGGCAGACATTTCAATTTTATTGGCAGACGACCATGAACTTTTCAGAGAAGGGTTAGCCGGGCTGATTAACGCCCAGCCGGACATGAAAGTGGTGGGGCAAGCCGGGGACGGGCTGGAAGCGCTCACGATGGTGCGCGATTTGCAGCCGACTCTGCTGGTGATGGACATCAGTATGCCGGTGTGTACCGGCTTGGAGGCAACGCGGCTCATCCGAGAAACGCCCGGCATCGCCCAGCCCATCATCGTGATTTTAACCGTGCATGACGAAGGGGAAGAGCTGTTTGAAGCCATCAAATCAGGCGCGGACGGTTATCTGCTCAAAAGCGGCAACTCGGCTGATTTTTTGCAGGGTATCCGCGCCGCCCTCAACGGCGAGGCAACCCTCGCCCCTAAATTGACCACCCGCCTGATGCACGAATTTTCGCGCATTTCAACGCAGCGTCGCCCCCGCTCCAACCCGGATGCCGTTTCATACAACTTAACCTTCCGCGAAACGGATGTGCTCAAGCTCATTGCCGCCGGCGCAACCGACAAAGAGATTGCCACCGAATTGACCATCAGCCTGCACACCGTCAAAACCCACGTCCGAAATATCCTGAGCAAATTGCAGGTCACCAGCCGCTGGCACGCCGTTCGCGTTGCCCACCAACACGGATTAATCCCCGAAAAGTAATGCCCACCCCATAACTACCCGGAAGACCTAATTCCTCCCCCCATTTGCCGTATATTTTCATCCCTCTTTTTTCACTCTCCATGTAACAACCGAGTGATATTTTTTCCCATCTCTTTGTTGTATCATTTTTAACAAACAGAGACCCACTTCGTCCGGAATGGTGATTTTTCGTCATTCTGCAACTCACCCCTATTTGTGAATGGTAACTATGCGTGAACATCGGGCGTTCATTATTGGAAGTTCATTATTTGCGGAGACCCTGAAACAATTGCTGACCAATGCCGCCGCCGTTTCCGTGGTGGGGCATGCCTTCAACATTGAAGAGAGCCTTCCGTTTTTAAATACGCTGGCTATTGACGTGCTCATTGTTGCCAACCATGAGTACGAATCCGGGCAAGGCGATTTCATTCGCCTTCTGTCCGATTATCCCGGCTTGCCCATATTGTACGTGTCGCTCAGCACCAATACCGTGCAGGTCATCACCAGCCAGCAGGTTCACGCCAATCTCACTAATTTATTGGATATATTAGCTGCATTGCCCGATTCATCGCATACAGACCATCACTCAAATCTATAACCTTGGAGGAAATAGCCTATGACTGGCACAACTGTTGTATCCACATTAATGGTCAGAAAATGGATGGCGGTTTTCTGCTTAACCGGCATCCTGCTGACCGTGTTCGTTGTTGGCGTTGGTGCGGCTCCCCCCCGGCAACAAGGCGGAGAAGCCATATTTCAACAAAAGTGCGCGGCATGTCACACCATCGGAGGCGGGGCATTGGTTGGACCGGACTTGAGCGGCGTGACCAACCTGCGCGACGTAGATTGGCTCACGCGCTGGATTTCAGCCCCGGACAAAATGCTGGCTGACGGCGACCCCATCGCCACCGATTTGCTTCAGCAGTTCAACAACATCCCGATGCCCAATCTGGGGTTGACTGACGCGGAAGTTGCCGCCCTGATTGCGTACATGCAAGCGCAGGACGGAGGTGGCACTGCCGCAGCCGAACCGGCGGCGCAACCGGAAGCCATTGCCGCCACACCCCCCGGCGACCCCGATATCGGCAGCCAATTGTTCATCGGGGAACGCGCCCTGGCAAACGGCGGACCCGCCTGCATTTCGTGCCACTCGGTTGATACCGTCCGCGGATTGGGCGGCGGCACGCTCGGACCCAACCTCACGCACGTATATGGGCGTTTCGGCGACGCCGGACTGAGCGCGTCGCTGAAAGGATTGCCCTTCCCCACCATGCAGGGCGTCTTCTCCGCAAAACCGCTCACCGATAATGAAGTTGCCGATTTGCACGCATTCTTCAGCCAAGCCGACCGAACCACCCAAAAACCCATCAGCAGCACCGGCTTTCTCATCCTCGGTATTTTGGGAACGCTGGTATTTCTTGGGCTGAGTCAACTCATTTGGATAAAACGATTAAACGGGGTGCGCAAACCCCTGGTAGGGAGATAAACTATGAGCTGGATTAAAGACATCATTGACCCGGAAACTCGCCAGTGGGAAGAATTTTACCGTAATCGCTGGCAACATGACAAAGTTATCCGCAGCACACACGGCGTAAACTGCACCGGCGGATGCTCCTGGGGCGTTTACGTCAAAGACGGCGTCATCACCTGGGAAATGCAGCAAATTGATTACCCCAAACTGGAAGGCACACTGCCGCCATACGAACCGCGCGGCTGTCAGCGGGGCATCTCCGCCAGTTGGTACATTTACAGCCCCAGTCGGGTGCGCTACCCGTACATGCGCGGCGCATTGATGGATCACTGGCGCGCCGCCCGCCTCAAACACAACGACCCCGTTAAAGCCTGGCAATCCATCATGGAAAACCCGACCGCGCGCAAATCATATCAGCGCGCCAGAGGGAAAGGGGGCTTCCGCCGCAGCACATGGGATGAAGTGCTGGAACTGATTGCCGCATCCAACATCTACACCATTAAAAAATACGGTCCCGACCGCATCGTCGGCTTTTCACCCATCCCCGCGATGAGCCAGCTCAGTTACGCTGCCGGTTCGCGTTATTTGCAGTTGGCGGGCGGCATCAACCTGAGCTTCTACGATTGGTACTGCGACCTGCCCCCAGCCAGCCCGGAAATCTGGGGCGAACAAACGGACGTGCAGGAAAGCGCCGACTGGTACAACAGCAAATTCATCATCTCGATGGGGTCTAACTTGAGTATGACCCGCACCCCCGACGTTCACTTCATCGCCGAAGCGCGGCACAACGGCTCAAAATTTGTGGTGCTTTCGCCGGACTTCAGCCAAGTGGCAAAATACGCCGACTGGTGGCTGCCCGTCAAAGCCGGTCAGGATTTAGCCTTCTGGATGGCAGTGAACCACGTCATCCTCACCGAATATTTTGTTCAAAATGAAACGCCGAATTTCAACGCCTACCTCAAACAATTCACCGACTCCCCGATGCTGGTGCAGCTGAAAAAAGGCGAAAACGGCAAATACACCCCCGGCAGATTCCTGCGCGCCAACACCCTCAGCCAATATAAAAACGAAGAAAACGGCGAATGGAAATTCCTGATGTTCGATGCCGCCGAAGGACGCCCCAAAATGCCCAAAGGGACGGTGGGGCATCGCTGGCAAACCAAAAAAGGCGAGTGGAATTTGGAATTGAAAGACGGCGTGGACGGCTCGACCATTGACCCGCTGCTGACCTTTGCCGACAACCACGACGCAGTTTTGGACGTGGGACAGGAAGATTTCTCCAACAACAATGAAATGGTGTGGCGCGGTGTGCCCGTCAAAAATATTGAAACGGAAAACGGCACAGTTGCCGTCACCACCGTGTTTGACCTGCTGATGGCGCAATTCGGCGTGAAACGCGACTTGGCGGGCGATTATCCCTCAGATTACAATGACGCCGCCAGCCCCTACACCCCCGCATGGCAGGAAAAATTCAGCGGCATTGACCGGGAAACGGTCATCAACTTTGCCCGCCAATTCGCCGACACCGCCCGCAACACCGACGGCAAATGTACCGTCATCATCGGCGCGGGCATCAATCACTGGTATCACAACAACCTCATTTACCGCTCTGCCATCACCGCGCTGATGTTGTGCGGCTGCATCGGCAAAAACGGCGGCGGACTGGCGCACTATGTCGGGCAGGAAAAACTCGCCCCCGCCGCGCCGTGGAAAACCGTGGCAATGGCAACCGACTGGGGTGGTCCGCCGCGCGTGCAAAACGCACCCAGTTGGCACTACATCCACTCCGACCAGTGGCGCTATGAAGGTGGCTTCGCCGAATACAGCTCGCTGAAAGGGGACAATCCGTGGACATCGGGGCACACCGCCGACGCGAATGTGCGCGCCGTGCGTATGGGCTGGCTCCCCTTCTACCCGCAATTTGAACGCAACAGCATCGAATTGGTGAAAGAAGCGAAAGCCGCCGGCGCGGAAAGTGACGCCGAGGTCATTCAATATGTGGTTGACCAACTGAAAGCGCGCAAGCTCCGCTTTGCCGTGGAAGACCCGGACGCGCCGGAAAACTGGCCCCGCGTGTGGTTCATCTGGCGCGGAAACGCGCTGATGTCCAGCGCCAAAGGGCACGAATATTTCCTGCGCCACTATCTGGGCACACATGACAATGCCATCGGGCTGGAAGAAGCGGGCAAAGGGCAACTGGACGAAATCGTTTGGCGGGAAGAAGCCCCGGCAGGCAAAATGGATTTGGTGGTGGACATCAATTTCCGCATGGACACCTCCGCGCTCTATTCCGACATTGTGCTGCCCACCGCGCACTGGTATGAAAAAGACGACATCAATTCCACCGATATGCACTCCTTCATCCATCCCCTTTCGGAAGCCGTGCCCCCCAATTGGGAAGCACGCAGCGACTGGGAAATCTTCAAAGCCTTCGCCAAACGCTTCAGCGAAATGGCGGAAAGCCACTTCCCGGAACCGGTGGTTGATTTGGTGTGCTCGGCGCTGGCGCATGACTCCCCTGCTGAAATTGCTCAACCGGAAGTGAAGGACTGGTACAAAGGCGAATGTGAAGCCATCCCCGGCAAAACTATGCCCAATATGAAACTGGTGACGCGCGATTACAAAAATCTCTACAACCGTTTCCTCTCCTTCGGACCGAATGCCCGCAACAACGGCTTGGGCGCACACGGCGTTCACTGGGAAATTGATGATATCTACGATGAAATGCTGACCACGCATCCCACGGTGCAGTGGGGCGGCAAAAAATACCCCTCGCTGGACGATGTGAAACACGCCATCAATGTTATCTTGCGTTTAGCTCCCGAAACCAACGGACAATCCGCCTATCGTGCATTTAAATCGCATGAGAAAAAAGTGGGCTTGCCGCTGGCAGATTTGGGCGAAGAAGCGCAGAGCGTCGTCACCACGTTTGAGGGGTTGCAGGCTCAACCCCGCCGATTGCTCACCAGTCCGGTGTGGTCGGGTCTCATCAACAACGGACGCGCCTATTCTCCCTTCTGCAACAGCATCGAGCGGCTGGTTCCGTGGCGCACCCTCACCGGGCGACAGCAATTCTATCACGACCACGAAGCGTACATCGCCTTTGGGGAACATCTGCCCACCTACAAAATGAAAGCCACGTCCGAGCAATACGGCGATCTGCGCAACACGGAAAAAGAGGGGGAAAGCATGGAGCTGAACTACCTCACCCCGCACGGCAAATGGCACATCCACTCCACCTACGGCGACACCCTGCGCATGCTCACCTTCTCTCGCGGGTGCGACCCCCTGTGGATGAACGACAAAGACGCGGAAGCACTGGGAATTGTGGATAACGACTGGGTGGAGGCATACAACGACCACGGCGTCGTCGCCACCCGCGCCATCGTCAGCGCGCGCATTCCACGCGGCATCTGCATTCAATACCACTCGCCGGAACGGACAATTTCCGTGCCGAAATCACCGTTGCGCGGCAACAAACGCGCCGGCGGGCACAATAGCCTCACTCGCGTGCGCCTCAAACCCAATCTGATGATTGGCGGTTACGGACAGTTCACCTACGGCTTCAACTACTGGGGACCCACCGGCGTCAATCGTGATACCCACATTCGAGTACGAAAATTGCCGGGCAAACCGCAATTTTAGGCAACCATAAAACAGAAGGAGCAATTAAATGAATGTAAGAGCACAAGTTTCGATGATGTTTCATTTGGATAAATGTATCGGTTGCCACACATGCAGTCTCGCTTGTAAAAACATTTGGACAGACCGCGAAGGCACTGAATATATGTGGTGGAACAACGTGGAAACCAAACCGGGCACGGGCTATCCCACCCGTTGGGAAGACCAAGACAAATACCGGGGCGGCTGGCAAAAGAACGGCAAAGGCAGCGTCCACCTCCGCGCCACCGATAAACTGCGCGGCTTCACCAACATCTTCCATCAACCGTATCTGCCCACCATTGATGACTATTACGAGCCGTGGACATACCGCTACAGCGACCTGTTCGACGCCCCTCCCGGCGACGACCAGCCCACCGCCCGCCCCATCTCGCTCATCACCGGCGCACCGATGGACATCGAAGCCGGTCCCATCTGGGATGATGACATGGGCGGCTCGAACATCTACGCCGCCAATGACCCCGACTTCGCCGACCTGACCGAGCCGGAAAAACAAGCCTTCTTCGAGATGGAACGGATGGTATTCTTCTACCTGCCGCGCATCTGCAACCACTGCCTCAACCCCGGTTGTGTGGCGGCATGTCCCTCCGGCGCGCTGTACAAACGCGGCGAAGACGGCATCGTGCTGGTGAATCAAAATGTGTGCCGGGCATGGCGCTACTGTGTTTCGGCGTGCCCGTACAAAAAAGTGTATTACAACTGGAAATCGGGCAAATCGGAAAAATGTATCCTCTGCTACCCCCGATTGGAAAGCGGGCAAGCGCCGGCGTGCTTCCATTCCTGCGTCGGACGCATCCGCTACCTCGGCGTGGTGCTGTATGATGCCGACCTGATTGAAGAAACCGCCGCCGCCCCCGACGATGAACTGGTGCAGCGTCAGCGGGAGATGATTTTAGACCCCTTCGACCCCGCCGTCATCGCCCAAGCGAAAAAAGACGGCGTGCATCACTCGGTCGTTGAAGCCGCGCAGAAATCGCCGGTATACCGCTTCGTGAAAGAATGGCAACTGGCATTGCCGCTGCATCCGGAATTCCGCACCCTGCCAATGTTGTTTTACATTCCGCCATTGTTGCCGGTGCTGGCACGCATGGAAGATGGCGACACCTACAACGTGGATGCCACCGATTATTTCGGTTCGCTGGAAAAAGCCCGCGTCCCCATCAAATACATGGCAAACCTGTTCACCGGCGGGAATGAAGGGCATCTGGTGGAAACGTTTGAAAAATTGCTCACCGTGCGCATGTTCAAACGTTCCGGTGAAGTGGGCGATGTCAGCCTTGAAAAAGTGAAAGAAATGATGGCAGCAACGGGACTCACCGCCGAAGCCTGCGAAGAAATCTACCGGCTCACCTCCATTCCCACCTTCGATGAACGGTTCGTCATTCCGCCCATGCACCGCGAATACGCCACCGAACTCATGGGCGACCCGTACACCTTCAAAGCCGAAACCGGCATCGGGTTCCGCGGCAAACCTACCAGGGGGTTATAACCATGCAGCAACAAAAATTTTACCGCTATTGCAGTGAACTGCTCAACTATCCGACAGAACAGTTGGAAAATCAGGCTCGCACATGTGTGACGCTGCTGGTGGTAGATTACCCTGAAGCGGCACAATCCATGCAAAAATTCCTCGATGGCATCAAAGGTATTTCTTTGGGCAGGCTGGAAGAAATTTACACCGGCACGTTCGATGTCAGCCCCACCTGTTTCATCTACGCCGGGTACATCTTGTTTGGCGAAAGTTTCAAACGGGGCAGATTCATGGTTCGGTTGCAGGAAGAATATTACAAATACGGGTTCGACCGGGGAAAAGAGCTTGCCGACCATCTGGCGGTGATTATGCGGTTTTTGAGCAACATAGAAACAGACGACGAATTCACCCAATCGCTGAAAACTGATTGTCTCATTCCCGTATACACCAAAATGCTTGCCGGGTTCAATCAGGGCGGGCAAAATCCGTATTTCCATCTGCTGCATGCCATCATCAACGTGCTGGAGAAAACACAAGTAACGGTACCTGCCGGTTAACACAACCGGCGCACACCAATTGGAGGAATGTTATGACTGTTGCGCAATTACTTTTTGGCGTATTTCCATACGTCGCCATCATATTGGCGGTGGTGGGGACAATTTGGCGGTATCGGAGCGATAAATTCTCATACTCCAGCCTGTCATCGCAATTTCTGGAAACCAAACAACTATTCTGGGGGTCTGTCCCCTGGCATTACGGAATTTTAACGGTGCTGACCGGGCATCTGGTGGCATTTCTGGTTCCCCGTTCAATTCTGGGCTGGAACGGTGTCCCCATCCGGCTGTACATCTTGGAAGGGATGGCGCTGATAGCCGGCATTTTGGCGCTGGTGGGGCTGGTACTGCTCATCATCCGCCGTCTGAACAGCCCTCGTCTGTGGCACATCACCTCGGTGATGGACAGCATTCTGCTGCTGGCGCTGCTGGTACAGGTTGTCGCGGGCGTGTGGACTGCCATCTTCTACCGCTGGGGGTCGTCGTGGTTCGCCGCCTTTGCCACGCCGTACCTGTGGTCAATCTTAATATTCAAACCGGATATTGCTTTGGTGAGCAATATGCCGTGGGTGGTGCAAACGCACATTGTGGGCGGCTTCGTGCTGTTGGCGCTGTTGCCGTTCACCCGGCTGGTTCACCTGTTGTCGTTCCCATATGCGTATTTATGGCGTCCGCCGCAAGTGGTCATCTGGTATCGGCGGTCACGTCTGGGCGGTTCGCGGTAACATCAAACTATTTTTGCAAATTTTTATTGATAGGAGAACAAAACAATGGACAAACAAGGCACAAAGGTAGGGCAACTTATCTTGGCGGCATCGGGGTTTTTGACAAGCTTCATTATGTGGTTTGCCACCGCCGCCTTCTCTGTTGCCATCATGCAAGAATACGGGCTGGAAAAGGCACAGCTCGCCATTCTGGCTAGCTCCGCGATGTGGTTGCAACCCTTCTTCCGGCAGTATGCGGGGGTGGTTGCGGACAAAATCGGCGCGCCCAAAGCGGCGGCGATTGCGCTGACTTATACCGGCGTTTTCAGCATTCTTTCGTCGTTTGGACACAACTACACTTGGTTATTCATCACCCGATTGGTGGTAGCAACCGCAGGTATCTTCTTCGTGATTGGGATTCAGCATGTTGCCCAATGGTTCAACAAACAGGAAATGGGGCTGGCGCAGGGCATTTACGCCGGCACCGGCAACGTCGGCGCGGGGTTGGGGGCGTTGATGCTCCCTCGCATTTACGGGCTGGATTATCGCAGCGCATTTCTGCACCTCGGTATTCTGGCGTTGGTGCTGGCGGTTGTGTACTATCGCTTCGGCGTGGCGGCAGTAGACCAGAAACGGGCAATTCAAGCGAAGAAAACCGCAACCCTGCGCGATACGTTGTACGTTGTCACCAGATACGCCTCCATCGCGCTGATGCTGCAATATGCTATGACCTTCGGGTTGGAGATTGGGCTGAATGCCTGGTTGCCGGGCTATTACCGGCTGGCGTTCAAAGGACAGTTTGAAGCCATCGGGTATACATCACTGGAGGCGTTGGCAATTGCCGCCGGAACGGTGGCGGCGGTGCAGTCTTTCAACGCCTCGCTGTGGCGACCGTTCTCCGGCTACGTCTCCGATATTTTCCTACGGAAGCGATGGACACCGTGGCCCTTCCTCACCCAGCACCAACACATTTCGCCGCGCATTCACTGGGTGTTCACGGCAATGGTCGCGGTATCTGTGATGATGGTTCTGCTGACCTTCGCCGGACTGAGCGGCAATCTCACCCTCTCGGTGACGATATTGGCAATTTTAGGGTTCACCATCGCCTTTGGCACGGGCAGCAACTTCGGGTTGACACCCGTTTTATTCCACAAAAATCCGGGGGTTGCCACCGGCTTCATCGGCGGTATATCCACCATAGGCGGGATTATCTATCCGCTGGTATTCGGACTGGTTCCCAACATTCATATGGGATATGCCACCGTCGCCGTGCTGATGTTCATTCCCTTCATGCTCATCTTCATTGTTGCCTTCAAACGGGGTCAGCAAATTGACGTTGATGCCGGGTTGGGCACTTGGGAAAAATACGGCGTAGCAGGTCCATTGGAAGACGCAAAACTCCAGTAAATTCACACACACAGAGTATTGTGGAGGAACACATGAATAACGTAGAAAAAGTCGAACACGAAAAACAAGAAGGCTGGTACAAATACGGGATGATGTTCATCTTTTTTGAGGCACTGATTGCGGTGGCACAAACCATCTTCGCGCTGTTTTCCACCCTTTCAGGCTCGGCAGGGTAATAACGATTATGTCACAGAAAAGAAAATCATCGAAAACAAAAAACAACACCCGGAAACCGAAAGAAGAAACCGCTCAAAAACCGCGACTCATCGATGCGGTGTCCACAGCTGTTCCCAGTGCGCTTCTGTTTATTGGGCTGATTATGCTTTCCGTCGCCAACCCTTACGGAGAATACCTCATTGGCGCAGGCGTTGTGTTGCAATTGGCGTTTCTGATATTCCGAGTCCCAAAACTTTTTAACCAAACCACACCTTCTCAGCCTCAATCCAACACAAAAGATTTGTAAAGGAGCTGTCATGTCAACCTATATTGAAAAATGGGACGTTGAAGACGAAGAATTTTGGGAGAGTACCGGGAAGAAGATTGCCTACCGCAACCTATGGATTTCCATTCCCAGTTTGTTGTGCGCCTTTGCCGTCTGGCTGTACTGGAGCATCATCACCGTACAAATGAAGAACCTCGGTTTCCCGTTTGATACGGCACAACTGTTCACCCTGTCTGCCATTGCCGGGCTGGTGGGGGCAACCTTGCGCATCCCGAACGCCTTCCTCATCTCTATTGCCGGTGGGAGAAACGTCATCGCCCTGACGACGGGACTGCTCATCATTCCCGCGCTGGGCGTGGGCATCGCGCTGCAAAACCCTTCCACCCCGTACATCACCTTTGCCATTTTGGCGGCGCTGTCCGGTTTGGGCGGCGGAAACTTCTCGTCCTCGATGTCCAATATCAGTTTCTTTTTCCCCAAACGGATGCAAGGAACATCACTGGGGTTGAATGCCGGATTGGGGAACATCGGGGTGAGTGTGATGCAGGTGTTGCTACCCTTTGTGATGACCTTCGCGCTGTTTGGCGCGTTGGGCGGCGACCCGCGTCCCCTGCCGACCGATGTGGGCGATAAAGTTGCGGGCACGCTGGTTTACATTCAAAACAGCGGGTTGGTCTGGGTTCCGATTCTATTCATTTTAGCCATCGCGGCATGGTTTGGCATGAATAACCTGTCAACCGCTTCCCCCAATTTAGGGTCAACCGCATCGGCACTGATGAAAATACTGGGACTGCTCCTGATTGGTTTCATCAGCGCCGCTGCGGGACTGTACCTGCTGCTGGGCTTAAAAGTCAGTATGTGGATTGTATTGCCCATCACCATTGTCCTCACGGTATATTTGATGAAGGCTGTACCGGGGGACATCAAAACCAACCTGAAAAAACAGTTTGCCATCTTCAACAACAAGCACAACTGGATTATGACCTATCTGTACACCATGACTTTCGGGTCGTTCATCGGTTATTCGGCGGCGTTCCCGCTGCTCATCCGAGTGGTATTCGGCGAGTTGCCGAACGGCAGCATCAATCCCAACGCGCCCAACCCATTCGCGTACGCATGGTTGGGTCCGCTCGTCGGTTCCGTCGCCCGTCCCATCGGCGGGTGGGTATCCGATAAAATCGGCGGGGCGAAAGTCACCCAATGGGATACGGTCATCATGATTCTGTCGGCGTTGGGGGTGGCGTATTTTGTCAAACAAGCCGGCGCCTCGCCACAACCGGAACAATATTTCACGCCGTTCCTGATTCTGTTCCTGATTTTGTTCATCACCACCGGCGTGGGGAACGGCTCCACCTACCGCATGGTTCCCATCATCTTTGAACCGGCGCAAGCCGGACCGGTCTTGGGGTGGATTGCCGCCGTCGCCGCCTATGGCGCGTTCATCATCCCCCGCGTCTTTGGACAACAAGTGAAAGCCGGTACGCCCGAATACGCGCTGTACGGGTTCGCAATTTATTACTTCACGTGTCTGGCGCTCAACTGGTATTATTACGCCCGCAAAAACGCCGAAATTGAGTGCTGACCAATCATCCGTCTAATCAAAGAACCGGCAACATTGTTTGCCGGTTTTTTGGTACAAGACAAAAGAGAATACCGATTAAGATTTTGTATCTGTGCCTATCCGTATTATAGTTGCTATTAATCTGCTATAATATTCCTGAGGATAGCATGGCATACATAACCGCGTTTTTTGAACAGAAACAGAATATCATCATCGTATTCTTTCTGTACGGGCTGGCATTTTATTCGATGGGGCTAGCGCTGATGCTCGCCAGCCGCCGTGCTTCAAAATTCCGCCTCGCCGATGCCATTCAGCCGCTGGCAGGTTTCGCCCTGCTGCACAGCGCCAACGAGTGGCTGCAAATGCTGGAAAAAATTCTCCAGCTAGCCGGTTCCACCCCGATGCCCCTCGTGTTCCACATCTTGCGAGTATCGCTGTTGGTCGCATCATTTGTGATGCTGGTGATTTTCGGGGTGATGCTCTCCACGCCCGCCGATGTCACCCTGCGGCAGGTGTGGGGCTCCATCTCGGTGCTGTTTGGTTTCTGGGTGCTGAACGTGTTGATTGTCACCGTCGTTTATCAATTGAGCCTGTCGGACGTGCTCGTTGTGAGCGACATTTTAGCCCGTTACATTCTGGCTATTCCCGGTTCGCTGTTCAGCGCTTGGGCATTGCTCAAACAGCGCAGAACCTTCCGCTTGCATCAACTGCCGCAATTCGGGCGGGATTTGGCAATTTGCGCCTTTGCGCTCATCGGATACGGGGTGGTGGGACAGTTTTTTGTGGAAAAAACATTCCTGTTCCCGTCAAACGTCATCAACAGCGCCTTGCTCTTCAGTTGGGTGGGCATTCCGGTTCAACTTTTGCGCGGTGGCTTCGTCACCATTATTGCGATTTTCATGGTGCGGGCGCTCAACATTTTTGAAATTGAGCAGCAACATAAATTACACGAAGCACAACAGGCGAAAATAGATGCACAGCGGGCAGCAATCGACAGCGAACGCCGCCGCAACCACGAAAAAGATGCGCTGAATCAAGCCTTGCAGTTGAAAACGCAGGAACTTTCAGTCCTGCTGGAAGTCTCGACCCTGCTGGCATTGCCGCTTTCCCCGGCAGAAAAGCGCCGGCAGGTCTTGCAAGCCATCATTGATAGTCTCACCTTCCCTGACGCGGGTATGCTGATTTTGAGCACAACGCCGCCGTCGGAAATCTCGGTGGATACAACCATCGGCTTTTCGCCCCCCGACACCGGCTCGGCATTGTACGACACCGCCAAAACGCTCGGCGCGCAGTGCATCGAATCGGGCAAGGTAATATGCCATCATCACAATGAGCGGCAATGGTTGTTCGACCCGCACAACATCGAGAAGCAAAACGCCTGTCGACAGGCAGCATCGCCGCTGGTGATTCTGGGATTGCCGCTCCGTTCCAAAAAAGGCATCATCGGTAGTTTGGTGCTGGCGCAGATTGAACCGGAACCGGCTCAAAGCCTACCGGCGGCGGAATTCAATCTGATGCTGAGCATCAGCCAACAACTGGGCATGTCGATTGAAAATGTCCGCTTGCGGCAGGACATTGAGCAGCATGAAGAAATCTTGAGCGCCCTGCTCGACCGGGTGGTGGAGGCGCAGGAGCATGAGCGCAAGCGCATCGCGCGGGAATTGCATGATGCCACCGGGCAATCACTCTCTGCCATTGGGATGGGGTTGCGCGGGGTTGAAGCCATGCTCGAACAAAAACCGGATGTGGCAATGTCACATCTGCAACAACTGAAAAAATACAGCGCCGATGCGCTGGGAGAACTGCGGCGTATCATCGCCAACCTGCGCCCATCACAATTGGATGATTTGGGACTGGAACCGACAATTCGCTGGTATGTCCACAAATTTGAAGCGCAATACACCCTCCCGGTGCAAATGGAAATTGCCTATACGCCGCAGGCACTATCCGCCGATGAGGAAACCGCGCTCTTCCGCATCATGCAAGAGGCGCTCACCAACATCGCCAAGCACGCGCAAGCGCAATCCGTATTCGTCTCACTGCAAGAAGATGACGAAACCATCTCGCTGGTGGTCGCCGACGATGGCATCGGCTTCAATACCGATGACATTCTGCACTGCATCGGAGGGGGCAACGGATGGGGGCTGTTGGGCATTCAAGAACGGGTGCAATTGCTGGGCGGTGACTGCCGAATTATCTCCGCGCCGGAGCGTGGCACACAATTGCACGTGGATATTCCACTGGAAAAGAAGGCACACACATCATATGTCAAACATAAAATTATTATTGGTTGATGATCACGATATTGTCCGCGCCGGACTGCGAATGTTGTTTGAAGCGGAAACTGATATTGAAATTGTGGGGGAAGCGAACAGCGGCACGCGCGCGCTGGCGCTTTTGGAACACATCCAACCGGATGTGGTGGTTATGGACGTGGTGATGGACGATATGAACGGAATTGAAGCCACCCGGCGCATCAAAGCGCTGTATCCGTCCATCGTGGTTTTAGGGTTGACCATGCATGAAGCCCCGCAATATTTGTTTGAAATGCTGCAAGCCGGGGCGTCGGGCTATGTGCCCAAACGCGCCGCACCCGATGATTTGGTGAATGCCATCCACGTGGTGCATCGCGGAGAAGTCTTTTTGTATCCGCGCATGGCGGAATATTTGGTCAACGATTTCCTCAACCGCTCAACAACATCGGCGCCGAAACCGGCGAAGCGAAAAATCAACCTAACCCCCAGAGAGCATGAAATTCTGGTGAAAATCGCAGAAGGCAATACCAACCGTGAAATCGCGGAAATGCTGGCTATCAGCGTGAAAACGGTTGACCGTCACCGCGAGAATATCATGCACAAACTTCAAATCCACAGCCGCGTCGAACTCGTGAAATACGCCATCAGCAAAGGACTCATCTCGGTAGATTAAACGCCCCCATCCTGATATTTCCCCTTTCTCACCCACACCTTCTATGTGCCTGCCGCTACTTGCGCGCGCCATATAAACTTCTTCGCCTCTCCAAAACTTGAAACACCATCCATCATATGACATTTATCCTGAAATTGCGCGACAAATGTCACAAATCCGTATGTGAATATTTACCCAACCGAAGAAATGGGTTATAATACCCATATCAGTGGGTAAAAGTGCCCGCGAGATAGTGTCATGTGTATTTCTGATGGAGGTGTTTATTGAAAAAAACCCGGAAATAACTGTACCATATGTACTCTGCCACGTATTTATGCCACATTTCTCAACATGGAGGTTAGAGGGATAAAAATGAAAAAAGTGTTAGTGTTAGCGGTAATTTTAGTATTGGCGCTGGTTGCAGCACAATGCGCTGCCGGACCTGCCGGACCACAAGGACCCGAAGGACCACAAGGACCTCCCGGACCCGCCGGTCCCCAAGGCGATGTAGGACCGCAAGGACCCGAAGGACCACAAGGACCCGCCGGTCCCGCCGGTGAAGATGGCGCGAGCTTTGAAGCCGCCACATACGTTGGACGAGAGGCGTGTCAAGAATGCCACCAAGACACCTACGACTCCTTCCTGAAAACCGGTCACCCCTACAAGCTGAACAAAGTTGTGGACGGCAAACCGCCGACATACCCGTTCTCCGAAGTTACCACTCCCCCTGAAGGCTACACCTGGGATGACATCAGCTACGTGATTGGCGGCTACGGCTGGAAAGCCCGTTTCATCGACAAAAACGGCTACATCATCACCGGCGATGAAAACGCAAAAACCCAATACAACTTCTACAACGAAGATTTGGATATGGGTGACAACTGGGTTCCGTACCATGCCGGTGAACAAAAAGCCTACAATTGCGGGACATGCCACACCACCGGCTACAGCCCCGAAGGAAACCAGGATGGTCTGGAAGGGTTAATCGGCACATGGTCTGAACCGGGCATCAACTGTGAAGAATGCCACGGTCCCGGCAGCAACCACGTGAACGACCCCGTCGGCTTCCCGTTGAAAGTTGACCGCTCATCCGAAGCTTGCGGCGACTGCCACTACCGCAGCGACAAAACCGAGATTGATGCCAGCAGCGGCTTCATCAAGCATCATGAGCAGTTTGAAACGATGGCGCAAAGCAAACACAACGCCCTTGAATGCGTTGACTGCCACGACCCGCACAAGCCGGTCAAATACGCCAAAGGGAACGAAGGCACCAAAGTTCAGTGCGAAAGCTGCCACTTCAAACAGGTGGATTACCAAAAAATCACCGACCGCCAACACGCTGATTGTGTGGAATGCCACATGGCGCGAGCCTCGAAGAGCGCTCTGGGCGATATAGACCGCTTCACCGGCGACTTGCGGACACACCTGTTCGCCATCAACCCACTGGCAACCGAACAGTTCACTGAAGACGGCAGTTTCTCAATGCCGTACCTCACGCTGGACTACGCTTGCCGCAGTTGCCACTATGATGGCGGTCCCGCCAGTAACCTCACCGCCGAAGAACTCAAAGACATGGCGGTTGGGTATCACGACCGAGACCTTGCCGGTAGTATGAACAAATAATCACCCCATAAATTCAACGCAAGATGGGTAAGCCCGGTGCAAATCGGGCTTGCCCTATCCTATTAGAGGGAGACCCTGACGCATGCATTCAGCAAAATCAATGGCGTTTTTTGCTATCATAGCGTTCATTTTCTTAAACGCATTTAACATTGTTTATGCCGATAGACCCGTGCTGGATGCCCAGTGCCGACAATGCCACCGCGACAGTCGGCACACACTCACCTTCCCATCCGGCGATGAAGTATCATTGAAAATATCGTTGGATGCGTATGACCAATCGCCCCACGGTGCAAACGCCGACGCGCCGCTGCGCTGTACCGATTGTCATCGCCCCAGAAGCAATTATTTGTTCCCCCACGAACCTAATCAAACCCAATCTCTCCGGGAGTTTTCCAACGCGATAGCGCAAAATTGCGAACGGTGTCACTACCCGCACAACCCGTTTCATGCCATCGAAACACAACAAAAAGCCGATTTGCCGACCTGCGTTGATTGCCACGGCGACCACAACATCACCCCGGTTGATGAAATTCCGGCGACAATGCCCTCGGCGTGCGTTGCCTGCCACGCCGACCAAACCGAAGATTGGGCAATTGATTTGATTCCGGCGCGCGAAGGTGTGGGCAATTCACCGGCAGCAGGGTACATCGGCAGTGACCGCTGCGGCGGATGTCATGAAGACATGTACGCCTCATGGCAAAACACCCTGCACGCAAAAATGATTCAGAACGTGACGAAAAACCCCAAAGTTGTTGTGGGGAACTTCACTCATGATGACCCTAATTTACCCTTTGGTCTCGATGATGTCCGTTACACCATCGGCAGTAAATGGAAACAACGTTACCTCACCCAAACCGATACGGGCGAGTTTTACATTTTGCCCGCCCAGTGGAATGTGGAAACGGGCGAATGGGTTCCCTATCATGCCGAAGATTGGCAAACCCGCGAATGGCGACAAACGTGCGGCTCATGCCATGTGACCGGGCTGAATACCGACACCTGGGATTTTGTGGAATTCGGCATCGGGTGCGAAAGCTGCCACGGTCCCGGCGCGGAACACGCCGCCGCCCCGAAAAACATTCAACTGTACCAAGAAGTGGACGACCAAGTGTGCGGCGCCTGCCACAGCCGGGGCAAATCGCCCGACGGATACAGCTTCCCCGCCACCTATCGCCCCGGTGACTCCCTCGCCGACCATTTCACCGCCACCACCGCCGACACGGCTGTGTGGGCGGATGGCAGCGCGAAAGAGCACCATCAGCAATATATGGATTGGCAATTGGGCAGCAAGATGCAGCAATCGGGCAAAGTGAACTGCACCACCTGCCACAGCACTCACGACGACGGACAGGCGGACGGACAATTGAACGCCCCGCTCAACGATTTGTGCCTGCAATGCCACACCGATAAAACCCGGCTCATCGAACACATCCCCTACCATCAACAAGCCAGCCAAAAACACACTTTCATCTGCTCGGATTGCCACATGCCCAAAATGGCGAAAAGCGCCGTCGCCTACGACATCCGCAACCACAGTTTCCTGCAACCCAACCCGGATGCCTCCGTGGCGCACGGCGGCTTTGAAGCCATGCCGAATGCGTGCAACACCTGCCACACCGCTCCGGCGGAAACCGCGCAATGGGCGGCGGAAACCATCGCCTATGCCCAAACGCAGAAACCCGCCTTCGGAACCATCTCGCTGGTGGACGCAGACGTGCCACCCCCACCCACCCCCATCCCCTCGGTGGGGCAAAAAGCCGATGTGGAATCCTATAAAGTCGAGACCGGACGCTGGATTCGAGTGTCATTTTATGTTGTGGTGATACTGCTTGTATTGTGGGGATTTTATGCGGCATATCGAACCATCACTTCCCGGAGGTCGCGCAATGCGTAAACTCACTAGCCTGAAAGACCGTATCAGCAATTTCATCACGCCGGAGCGCACCGCACCCCGTTGGACGCGGGCATTGCCGTATCTCACCCTGATTGCGTTCGGCGTGTTGTTGTTCATTTTGGCGGGCGCGGGATGGGAATATACCAACAGCTCGGAGTTTTGCGGCACGGCGTGCCACACCATGCCGCCGGAATACGCCTCCTACAAAGCTTCACCGCACGCCAACGTAAAATGCGTGGAATGTCACATCGGGCGCGGATACATCGCCACCCAATTCACCCGCAAAGCCGGCGACATGACCCATGTGTTCAAATATATCGGCGCGGAATATGAAGTGCCCATCTACATCAAAAGTATGCGCCCCGCCGAGCAGATTTGCGAAAAGTGCCACAACGCGCAAAAATATTCGGATGACAGTCTGCGCCAAATTCAGCATTTTGATGCCGAAAACAATAACGCTATGACCACCACTTTTTTGGCGTTCAAAACCGGGGGCGGCACGTCAACGCAGGGGCAGGGAAAGGGCATCCACTGGCACACCGAAAACACCGTGGAATACATCGCGGTGGATGCACCCTACCTTGAGCAGAAAATTCCCTGGGTGCGGGTGACCTATGCCGACACCGGCGAAACGGCTGAATTCGTGGACATCACCGCAGACCTGCCCGCCGATTTTCAACCCCAAAACGCCGCGCGGATGAAAACCATGGACTGCACCACCTGCCACAATCGCATCGCCCACACCTTCCCCAACCCGTCGGATGCGCTGGATGACGCGATGGCGCGCGGCATCATTTCGCCGCAAATTCCATACATCAAAAAGAACGCCGTCGCCGTGATTGAGCGCGAATACCCCACCATCGAAGATGCGCTTTTCGCCATAAAAGGCTTGAAAGATTATTACGCCGAAAATTGGTCGGAATATTACGCCGAAAATCAGGTAGTGGTTGATGCTGCCGTGGACAATCTGGCGGTGATGTACAAAAATATGGTCTTCCCCACCATGGACATCACTTGGGATACCCACCCCGACAACGTGGGGCACGATGAATCGGCGGGCTGTTTCCGCTGCCATGACGGGAAACATCTGAAAGTGAACAGCGACACCGACGTCATCTCCGCCGAATGCAACTTGTGTCACACTATCCCCGCCACCACCACCGCCGACGGAACCATCCCCCCGCTCGCCGTCGCCGATGCCTTCCAGCCGGAATCGCACGCCGACAGCTTGTGGATTGCCCGCCATCGCTTCACATTCGATGACACCTGCGAAGGCTGCCACACCATTGAAAACCCCGGCGGCGCGGATAACACCGGCTTCTGCGCCAACAGCGCGTGCCACGCCTCGGAATTCAAGTATGCCGGGTTCAACACGTCGAGCATTCTGGCAATGGTCAATCGTTTGGACGACGGCTTGCCGCGCTATCCGGGGGCAAACCTCACGTGGGATGACCTCATTTCGCCCATCATGCAAAATCGGTGTGTGGTCTGCCACAATGAAAACACAACCCTCAATTTGAGCGATTATACTTCGGTGATGGATAGCGGGACGGTTATACCGGGCAATGCTGCGGAAAGCGCGCTGGTGACGGTTCAATCTGCCGGACACACCAACGCCCTCCCCGCCGATGCCACAGACTGGCTGAAGGCATGGATTGACGCCGGTGCGCCGGAAAAATAATTCCTCGTTCCATCATAATTCCTCCCAAGCCACCATCTGCGGATGGTGGCTTTTTTTGTTCTCCGCCAATTTCGTATCTTTCGGCAACTTCTTCCGTCAAACATAAAGGCAAGATTCACCGTGCCGCATCGGCATCCGACATTCACGTTATTTTTACGCTATTTTTACGAAAGATTCACCGCGCACCATATCTTCAACGTAAAAACCACGTCATTAGCAGCAACAAACAAATAACCGGCTTAAAAAAGATTTAAGGTTCCTTAACCTTGTTTTAAATACAGTTCCTCAGCTTTTTGTTATTGTTGGTATCACGACATACCTGCATTCTCACCACTCCGACAATGAGCCGTCCCAAGTTCTTCAAGTTTGTGAAAGGTAATATTTCAAATATGGTTCGCATACTCTCAACCCTTCTCTCCTCCATTGCGCTGGCTGTTGCCGCAATGTTTGTGGCATCAATGAGTTTGCGCCCGGTGCAGGCGCAAGCGCCGACCGCCACCGCCGGCAATTCGCTGATTTGGCCACTCTCCGGCACAACCACCCCCGATGTCGCTTCATCGCCGTTTGGTCCGCGCTGGCAAGCTTCGCAAAACCGTTACGATTATCACCCCGGCATGGATTTACCCGCGCCGCAAAACGACCCCGTTTATGCCGTCGCCGACGGGGTGGTGACAGAAGTGGGTTGGCTTTCGGCGAGCGCGGGGTTGGGCGTGGTGATATATCATCCCACACAGAATTTATATTCCGCCTATCTGCATTTGAATAGCACTTCGGTGGCGGTCAGCGATGCCGTCACGCAGGGGCAGGTCATCGGCGCGGTGGGCGATACCGGCATCACCGATTTTATGCACGTGCATTTTGAAATCCGGTTGACCGCCACAAACTATCCGACCTCCACGCGCAATCCGGTGGGGTATCTGCCCATTGCCGATGTCTCCACCCCAACCATCCGCATCGGCAGTTTGAACAGCAATCCTTTCGACAGCGCCACTGTTTCGCTGGTGATTACCGCCGCCCGCACCGAGTTGGACGTGAACGCCATCACCGTGACCGTGCGCGACAAAGCGACGGGCGCAGTGGTGGACACCCACTCGGTTGATTTGAATCAACGCATCCCCACCGGCTCGGACACGCTGACAACCGCCGATGTCACGCTGCAACCCGCGCGATTCAATACTTCCACCACAGAATATGAGTTGACAGCGAATTTCAATTTGCATGCGAATGACAGTTTCACGCTCACCGCAGAGGTCGCCGATGTGGCGGGACACACGGCGTCGGTGTCGCAGGTGGCGTATGATACCACGCCCCCCGCGCAAATTGATTCGCTTTCCGCCCTGTGGCGCACCGATGGCGGGGTGGATTTGCGCTGGACGGCGCCGGGCGACAACGGGATGGTCGGGATGGCGGTGCAGTATGATATTCGATACAGCGGTTCACCCATCGACAGTTTTTCATGGTACGGCGCAACGTCCATCACCTCGCCGCCGACGCCGGTGACGGGGGGCACAGCGCAAACGTTCACCGTGCCCAGCCCCCTGCCCGACCCGGTATACTTCGCCATTAAAACCACCGACAATGAAGGCAACCAATCGCTATTGTCCAATTCGGCGCAGGCGCACGCTGTATGGCGCGTCTTTTTGCCCCTAATTGTCAAATGATTTTCAACCTGAACGGACAGTGTTTTCCGACACGCCCGCAGCAAATTATTTTCAGCAATCTATGTATTTAATTCGGAGGAAACTTATATGAAAGTATCTACATTCACCCCCGTTGCATCCCGCCTGAAATCTCTGGTATGGGTTTTGGTGGCTGCCATCGCTCTGACCGGCGGATTGTTGGCGGCACTGGCAGCGACAGCGGTCGCATCCGCGCCACAAGAAGCGCAAGCGGTGACGGGCGGCGCGCGGAGCGTCGCCACAATTTCCCTGCCCAACCAAAGCGGGCTGGAACCCTACGCAATGGCATACAATTCATCAAACGGGTACATTTACGTGACCAACAACAACACCAACGATGTCTCGGTCATCGCCGGGTCAACCGTCATCGCCCGCATTCCGGTGGGGAGCGGTCCGCGCGGCATCACCTATAATACGGGGAACGGGCGAATGTATATCGCCAATAAATCCTCCGACAGCGTCAGCGTGATTAATGGCACCACCAAAGAAGCCGACATTCCCGTCGGCAATCGCCCGTCGAATATCAAATTCAACCCGGCAAACAATTACGTGTATGTCGCCGACACATTGAGCGACACCGTGACCATCATTGATGGACCCAACGTCATTGCGACCGTGCCGGTGGGCAATCACCCCAGTGTGCTGGTGGTGAACGACAACGCCGCTTCGCCAAATTACGGCGACGTGTATGTGACCAATCTTTTGAGCGATACCGTGACCATCATCGGCGGGGCGAATGGCAAAACGGTGCTTGGCACGCTGCCCACGGGCGGCATCCGCCCCACCGACCTGACCTTCAACCCGAACAGCGGGTATGTGTATGTGGTGAACACCTATAGCGACACGCTGACCACCAAAGGGAGCGTGACGGTGATTGACAGCGCCACCCGCGCGGTGAAGCGCGTTTTTTCGGTCAACACCCGCCCCACCGCCATCACCGCCGACCGGGGGAACGATAACGCCTATGTGCTGAACACCGGCGGCGACAGCGTGAATGTTCTGCGCCGTTCCGGGCGCGCCCTGCCCCAAAGCTGGTTCCGGGTGGGGAATTATCCGCGCCGCGTGCGGGTAGACCCGGTGACGCATATGGTGTACATCGCCAACGCATACAGCGATACCGTCACCGTGTTGGACGGCAACGCCCCCGACAGCACCGTCGCGGTGAGCGTCGCCGGGACGGTGAATGTGGGCGATGCGCCGCAAGCCATCCAAATTGACCCGACGAATCACAACGTGTATGTGGGTAATCGCGGGGGCAATACCATTTCCATATTGAACGGCACATCGCTGGTGGGAACTATTCCCGCGCAGTATTACCCCACCCACATCGCCATCAATCCGAACAACGGTTACGCCTACGTGCCCATGCGCGGCGGCAATGTGGTGCGAATTTACAACGGCACATCGCTGGTGAAAGAAGTGCCGGTGCGCCACAACCCGCGCGCGGTCGCCATCAACCCCGCCACCAACATCGCCTATGTCGCCAATTTCGACAGCAAATCCATCTCGGTGATTGATGCCGCATACAACCCGATTGCACGCATCAAACTGGGGCAAAAGGGTCCCATCCATGTGGCGGTTGACAGCGCCAACAATCTGGTTTATGCCGCCAACTGGTACAGCGACACCGTCAGCGTGATAAACACTTCAACCAACGCGGTCATCGGGGCGGTAGCAGTGGGCGCAAACCCCCGCTACATTGCCATTGACCCCAATACCGGCTTCGCCTACGTGGCGAATACCTATGGCAACACGGTATCCGTGTTGCAGGGAACCACCGTGAAAGCGACGCTCGCGCCGGGATTGGAACCCCGTTTCGCCCTGTACAATCCGGTGAACGGCAATATTTACGTCAGCAATAAAACCGATGGCACGGTCAGCGTATTCAACGGGCTGAGCAAACTCGGTGACGTGACCGTCGGGGCGCAACCGGAAGATATGGCAGTGGATGCCGCCGGGCGGGTGTATGTCTCCAATTATGCGGGTAATTCCGTTTCCATCATTGATGGAACCGGCTTGGTCGCCACCGTTGCGGTGGGGCAAGGACCCGAAGGCATCACGGCGGGCAGCAATGGGCAGGTTTTTGTCAGCAACACGCTGGACAACACCGTGAGCGTCATCGAAGGAACATCCGTTGTTGCCACCTATGCCGTGGGCGCGAGACCCCGTTCCGTCGCTTACAGCCCCACCACCGACCAAGTTTTCGTCGCTAATTACGATGGCGCATCCATCTCGGTGCTGAGTACCGAACCCCCGCGCGGCGATTTCTCCGGCACACCGCGCAGTAACGCCGCCGCGCCCGCCGGCGTCAGCTTCAGCAGCGTCGTCACCGGCGCGGTGACAGGCTATGCGTGGACATTCGGCGACGGCACGACCGCCACCGCCGCCAATCCGAGCCACACCTACACCACCCCCGGCAATTACGGCGTCTCGCTCACCGTGAGCGGTCCCGGCGGCTCGACGGTCATCTCCAAAACGGATTACATTTTCGTCGCCGCGCCCACCGCCGGACCGGAAGCCAATTTCTCCGCGAACCAAGTTGCGGGCGAAGTGCCTTTCACCGTCACCTTCACCGCCGTCACCACCAACACCGTGGACACCTGGGCATGGGATTTCGGCGATGGCAGTACCGCTACCACCGGACCCACCGTTCAGCACACCTACACCGCCGTCGGCGATTATGAAGTGCGCCTGACCGTCGGCAACAGCACCGACAACTTCATCGTCGATAAACCGGCATACATTCACGCCAGCAATCCGGTATTCTATGTGTTCCTGCCGTTGGTGTTGAAGTAACTTATTTTCGGAGATTCTGGGTATGGTTCCCTTGCGTAGCGGGTTAAAAACAAAACCACAGAGAAACAGAGAAACTGAGAAAACCGGGAAATATTTTGCCCGCTGTTCCTCTGCGTCTTTGCGGTTAAACATCAACAAATGCATTTATCTACCGATGCTGCTACTACTGGCGTGGACACTGGCGGCATGCGGCACATCCGCCGCACCGGCGCAACCGAGCGCGCAATCTCTCTTCGCCAATGGCTATGCCGCCGCGCGCAAAGGCGACTGGGCGGCAGCGGAAACGGCATTCTCGGCGGGGCTGGCGCAAAACCAAAACCACGGCGAACCCTTCACCGGGCGCGGCTGGGCGCGGCTGAAACAGAATAAATTCGCCGCCGCGCTGGATGATTTCCGGCAAGCTATCGCCCTCACCCCCGATGATGCATCGGCGTGGGCGGGGCTGGGACGCGCCCAACTCAAATTGGGCGATTACACCTCGGCGCGGGAAAGCTTGACCCAAGCCGTCACCCTGTCTCCCTTCCGTTCCGGGGCATTCATTGACCGGGGATTGACTTTTTACAAACAGGGCGATTACGAATCCGCCATCGCCGATTTCAGCCGGGGCATCCGCGCCAACAATCGCACCCAACGCGGATTTTACAATCGCGGGCTGGCATACATGAAACTGGGGCAAACCGCCACCGCCATCGCCGATTTTTCCGCCGTGATTGAGCGCAACCCGCAATATGCCGCCGCCTACCTGCAACGCGCCGCCGCATATCAGGCGCGGGGAGATTTCGCGCCCGCGCAAGCCGATTTGGATGCGGCGCTGGCGCAAAACCCCGCCGATGCCGCCGGGTATGTCACCCGTGGCACGCTCTTCGCCGCGCAAAAAGATTACGCCCGCGCGCTGGATGATTTCACCCGCGCAGTGGAACTTTCGCCCGCCGATGCCAAAATCCGGCGCGAACGGGGCAAGGTTTTTTATGCCCGGGGCGATTACGTTTCCGCGCTGGATGATTTCCGGCAAGCCCTGACGCTGAACCCCAACGATGCCTCCGCCCAATATTGGCAGGGGCTGGCACACTACCGGCGCGGCAATTATGCGGAAGCCATCGCCGCGATGGACGCCGCTTTTAACCTCACCCCGCCGACGCCCACCCGGCAATACCAACGGGGATTGGCGTTTTATCGCACCGGCGATTTTCCATCCGCCCAAAAAGATTTTGATGCCGCCATCACCGCCGGGCTGGATACCGCCAACGGCTACTATTATCGCGGGCTGGCGCAGTATCATCAGCAAAATTATGCCGCCGCCGCAGACGATTTCAGTGCGGCGATTGCCCGCGCCGAAAGTTTCACCAATGCGTATCGCCAACGCGGTTGGGCAAAATACCGGCTGGGCGAATATACCGCCGCCCGCGCCGATTTCGAGCAGGCGCGCGCGCTCGGCGCGGGGGATGCGGTGGCATACCCGCTGGGGCTGGTCGCGTACCGGCTGGGCAATTATCCGCAAGCCATCGCCGAGATGAACGCCGCGTTTGAGGTTTCCGCGCCGACGCCCGCCCGGCAATACCAACGGGGACTGGCGTTTTATCGCAACGGCGATTTTGAATCGGCGCTGGCGGACATTGAAGCCGCCATCAACAACGGCTATGATTCTGCCAACGCCTTTTATTATCATGGCTTGGCGGCATACCATTTGGATAATTTCCCACGCGCGGTGGTGGATTTCAGTCAGGCAGTCGAACGGTCGCCCGATATGAGCGGGGCGTATCGCCAGCGCGGGCTGGCGGAATACCGGCTGGGACAGCTCGATTTGGCGCAGAAAGATTTTGCCGTCGCCGCCAACCTTTCCGCCGATGCGCCCGCCGAATATGCGCTGGGGCTGGTGCAGTATCACGCGCAGGAATACCGGCAAGCGGTGGAAAATATGAGCGTCGCTTTTGAGAAAGCCGCCCCCACGCCCGCACAGCGCTATCAGCGCGGGCTGGCGTTTTATCAATTGGGCGATTATGAATCGGCGCGGGCGGATTTTGATGCCGCTATCGCCGCCGGGCTGGACACCGCCAACGGCTATTATTATCGGGGACTGACGGCGTACCATCTGAATGATGATGAAGCCGCCCGGGCAGATTTTGATGCCGCCATCGCCCGCGCGCCCGACTTCGGCAGCGCGTACCGTCAACGCGGGCTGATTGCGTACCGGCAGGGCGATTATACTGCCGCCACCGCCGACTTGGAGACCGCCCAACAATTGGGGAAGGGTATCGCTTCGGCGTATACGCTGGGGCTGGCGGCATACCGGCAGGGTGATTACGAGCAAGCCGCGCAGGCGATGACTCTCGCATTTGAAGCCGCGCCGCCCACCCCCGCCCAACGCTATCAGCGCGGGCTGGCATACTACCGGCAGGGCGATTATCAAGCCGCTTATGATGACATTTCCACCGCGATAGCGGACGGATACAGCACGGCATACGGCTTCTATTATGCCGGATTGAGCGCCTATCATTTGAAAAAATACGCCCGCGCCGTCGACTATTTCACCGACTCGCTGAAGCAGGATGGTGCGCCGACGGCCGCCTATCGCCAGCGCGGATTGGCGCGATACAAAGCGGGACAGGTGCAACTCGCCCGCGCCGATTTGGACTTGGCAATCAAGCTTCGCCCGTATGACGCCCGCGTCTACTTTTATCGGGGGCTGCTCATCCGCGACGAGGGCGATTTACCCGCCGCCATTCAGGATTTCAACCGCGCACTGGAAATTGCGCCGAACGATACGATCATTTTGTACACGCGCGGACGCGCCTATTATGCCCGCGCCGATTTCGCCGCCGCCGCCGCCGATTTCGCCCGCGTGCGGACACTCGACCCCGCCCACAGCGGCGCCAGCTATTATTTGGGGCTGACACAGTACAAAACCAACGACTATGCCGACGCGGTGCAAAGTTTCTCCACCGCGATTCAACTTGTGCCGACCAACGGCTGGGCGCTCTACTATCGCGGGCTGGCGTACCGGCGATTGGGGCAATTCACCGCCGCCAAAGCCGATTTACAGCGCGTGCTAGAAGTCGCGCCGGGGTCTCGCGCCGCTACCCGCGCCGCGCGGGTGCTGAAGAAATTGTAGCTGAAACGCCCCCGTCCAAACTTGGGCGACCACAAGGGTCGCCCCTGTAACAGCGGGGAATTAAAGGAATGTTTTATGCGTTACCGTCTTTTTTTGCTGATAATTTTCATCCTGCTGATACCCGCTACCGCGCGCGCCGACGACCCCGCCGCGCCGAAAAATCGGGTGCAAGCCAGCGTCACATTTAAAGAGCTGGGGGAAAAAACGCTCACGCTCAAAACCATTTACGACCAATCGTCCGTCTCGTTCAGTCTGCCCGCCGGGCGAAAAATTGAACGGGCAACACTGAATATGGAATTTTCGCACGGGAAAAAGCTGCTGTCCGCCGCCTCCGACCTGACCATTGTTTTGAATGCCGAGCCGGTGGCGAATATCATCCTTTCGCCGGAAAACGCCGACCGCAACATCATCCCCATCCCCTTGCCCGCCGAAGCGTTCATCCCCGGCGAAAATACCCTCACCTTCCGCCTGAATCAACGTTTGCGCACCAAAGGTTGCGGTGATGTGGGCGACAGCCGCTTGTGGACCAAAATCTATTCCGCCAGTTTTCTGGAATTGGAAACGGTGGACGAACCCATCCCCGCCGATTTGGGGCAGTATCCCCGCCCCTTCACCAGTTTGACCCCGCTAGCGGACAGCCCGCAGGTATTGTTCGTCCTGCCCGATGCACCCACCGCCACCGAATTGACCGCCGCCGCCGCGATTGCCGCCGCGCTGGGGCAATCCGCCGCGTGGAAACAGCCGCCATTGCAGGCGGTCACGGTAAGTCGGCTCAACACCGCCGACACGGTGAACAACCATCTGCTCGCCATCGGCAGCGCCGAACGCAACCCGCTGGCGCAAAATGCCGCCCCCGGTCTCACCATTGCCCCTTCCCCGTACAATGCCAACCGGCTGCTGTTGACGGTCTCCGGCGCTACCGAGGCGGAATTGGCGCAGGCGGGCAACATGCTCGCCACCCCATCGGCGTGGGCAGATTTTTCCGGCGCCACCATCCCCCCCGCCGATGTTTCGCCGCGCCCTGTGCCCGTGCGCACCACTCGCGCCACCTTCGCGGAACTGGGTTTCTCCGACCGCCGTGTGCGGGGTATCGGCGCGCATGACATCTATTTCCCGATTGATATTCCGTACAATTGGAAACCGACCAGCGACGCTTCCATCGAAGTGCGCTTCAGCCACGCCTCGGTGCAGTTGGACGCCGCCACCTCGAAAATGAGCGCCTTCATCAACGGTTTCAAAGTGGCGGATGTAGCGTTGACCAAGCGGAACGACATCAACGGGCGGCTGGTGATTCAACTTTCGCCGCGCCAGATTCATCCGGGGCGAAATTGGCTCCATCTCTCCTTCGATTTGCACGTGCAAAAAGAAGATTGCAACTTCCGCTATTTGCAGGAGGCGTGGGCAACCGTTTCGGCGGAGAAATCAACGCTGAATTTGGCGCACGTCAACAGCGAGCCGCCGTTGGAATTGCGCTATCTGCCCTCGCCGTTGGTGACGCCGGAAGATTTGAGCGCGGACATTTTTGTGCTGGCATCGCAACCCACCGCCGCCGAATTGACCGCGCTGGTGCGCACCGCCGCCAAACTGGGCACGTATGTGTCGGTGGACGGGTTGCGCCCCCGCGCCACCACCGCCGACGCATTCAACCCCGCCGACGCGCCCGACAGCCATGTCATCGCCATTGGTGCGCCGGAAACCAATGCCCTGCTGGCGAAATATGATTCGGCGCTGCCGCAACATCTCATCCGTTCCCCGGAAAACGAGCCGGCATCCAATCAGGAAATTTTGGAACCGTTGCCCGCGTCCATCGAATACAGTTCCGGTTACATTCAGGTTTTGCCCGCCCCGTGGGACTCGCGGGGGACGCTGATGGTGTTGAGCGCATTTGAAGAACCCTTGCTGGCAAAAGCGGTGGACGCGCTCCCCACGCTGGGGAAACGGCTCAAAATACAGGGAAATGTGGCGGTCATCATGCCCGACCAAATCATCGGGCTGAACATCGGCAGCTTGGCGGAAGCGCAACTGCCCGACAATATGCGGCGACTGCTGGCGGCAATTCTCATCGGCGGATTTGCGCTCATCGGCGGATTCAGTTGGTGGGCATCCCGTCGCAGAAATGGAAAGTAGGAGAACGACATGCAAAAAAACACCCTCTGGCTCAAATTGTGGGCATTCGGTTTAACCCTGGCGATACTCGCCGCAACCTATCTCATCATCGCCGTCAACCCCATCGAAATTGCGCCGGTCTACTTGGGCTTGCTGGCAATCGTCGCCGGCATCGGGCTGGTGACCAACGTGCTGGGCGGCAGTATCGCCTCGGTGGGCGCAGTGTTCGCCATCGTGTTCATCAATCAACTCAGCGGCATTTATCCCCGAGAGAGTCTGTTCATCAATGTCGCCACCGAATTGATTGCCCTGCTGCTGGTGGGACCGCTGGCGGGGCGCACCGCCGCGCTGATTGACCGCATCTATCGCCGCGCCGTCCACTGGCGCACCCGCGCCCGCGAACTTTCGGCGCACGATGAAACCTTCGGCGTGCTGAAACCGGATTTCGCCAAAACGCGGCTCGACGAAGAAATTTTACGCGCCAAAACTTTCAACCGCCCCCTTTCGGTGGTGATGATGGACATCGTTCCCCGCCATGCCCCCGCCGACGGCAACGGCTCGGCGCACGTTTTGCAGGCGATGGTGCGCGTGGCACGCTCGCTCACCGCCCCGCCCGCCGTGGTCGCCCGCACCGGCGAAAATCAACTCTCGCTCATTCTGCCCGAATACACCGCCGAAAGGGCAGCGGAACTTTCGCACCGACTGATGCGCCATGCCGAACAGACTCCCTTCTTCCCCCCGGAAGATTCGGCGTCGCTGGGGAACCCCATCAGCAGTTGGGGAACGCTCCGCGCGGGAATTGCCGCGCTGAACGGACAACCCGAAACGGGCGAAAGTTTGCTGGCACGGGCGCAAACCGCGCTGAACGGAGAAAACGCGCATGTTTGAACTGCTTCTGGTCATTGCCCTTTATCTCATCTTCATTGTTTATTGGCGCATCCGGCAAATTAATCACGAGCGCCGCATCCACGCCTACGATGTTCGCATCCACGTGAACGGCATTCGCGGCAAAAGTACCGTCACCCGGCTGGTGGCGGGCGCACTGCGCAACGCGGGCTACCGCACCGTGGCGAAAACAACCGGCTCGGCGGCGGTGACGATTGATTTGGACGGGCGCGACATCCCCATTGAGCGACGGGGCGCGCCCAACGTGAAAGAACAGCAGGACATCATCGCCGAATGGGAACCCCTGCACGCCGAAGCGATGGTGATTGAGTGTATGGCGCTCCAGCCGAAATATCAGGAATGGACGGAAAAGATGGTGCTGCAAGCGCACATCGGGGTGATAACCAACGTGCGGGAAGACCATCAGGATGTGATGGGCGAGACCCTGCCCGAAATCGCGGTCAGTTTGGCGCACATGTGCCCGTTCAACGGCTATCTCGTCACCGCGGAATACGACCCCGAATTGCAGGCAATTCTGCGCGCCGAAGCGGAAAAGCGCGGCTCGAAATTAATTGTCGCCGACCCCGCCCGCGTGCGCGACGATGAAATCGCGCAATTCGATTACCTTTCTTTCAAAGACAATCTCGCCATCGGGCTGGCAATTGCCGATTTGCTGGGCATTGACCGCGATGTGGCAATGGATGGGATGATCCATTCCCAGCCGGACATCGGCGTGGTGCGCCTGCAAAACACCGAAATTCGCGGCAAGCCGGTGATGTGGGCGAATCTGTTCGCCGTGAATGACCGCGAATCGATGATCATCAGCATGGATATGCTCAACGCCTATTGCGACGAAAAGACGCTGAAAATCGGCATTCTGAATAACCGTTATGACCGCGAACGCCGCGCGGAACAGTTCGGCGATATTGCGGTGAAAGATTTGTCCTTCGATTGGCTCATCACCTTTGGCGCGTTTGAAGATTTGGTGACCCGTAAATTGAAGGAAAACGGTTTCCCCGCCGAGTACATCGTCAATTTGGGGTTCAGCGTCAATCCCTCGCTGAATGAAATTCTGGACGCCATCGCCGGGATGATTCCCGACGGCTACCGCGCCATGCTGGTCGGGTTCGTCAATATTCACACCCCGCAGGCGGAATTGATGATGGAACACTTTGAAGGGCTGGACAGCGCACATCACACCGCCACCACAGACACGGCGTATGCCCTCGGCTATTGGCAACGGCAACGATTTGAAATGGCACATCTTTAGTTCTTGGTAGTCAGTTTTTGGTTATCAGTTTTCAGTTTTACGGCAAGCAACGCCCCCTCTCTGATAACTGATTACTGAAAACCAACCGCTGTTTTTCGGGAGAAAAAAGCATGCATAATTACGGTATCCCCACCGAAGTTGTCCGGCTGGTGTTGGCATTGGGCATCATCGTCAGTATATTAATCTATGAACGTTTCCGGCTAACGGGCGGCGCGGCAGTGGTTGCCGGGTATCTGGGCATTTTTGTCAATCGCCCGCTGTATATCATCACCACCATCGGCATTGCGCTCATCACCTATTTTGTCGTGCAGCGGTTCATCGCCCGCCGCATGTTTCTGTACGGACGGCGGCGGCTGGTGGTGATGGTGATGGTCGGCATGGTATTTGAGGGCATCGCCGGGACGGTGGCATATTTCACCGCCTCGGATGTCGCTTGGCTCATCGGGCTGTACGGGGTGGGGTTTGTGCTGCCGGGACTCATCGCGCAGGATATGGAACGGCAGGGCGTGTGGCGCACCGTCTTCACCACGCTGATAACTGCCCTCATCACTTATTTATTGATGGAAAATGTGCTGGCAATCAAAAATAATTTACCCATCTACTGGAACAGCATCGCTTTTGAGGATAAAACCATTCTCTATTCATACCACACCCAACTGCTGATTCCCGCCGTCGTACTGAGCGTCATCGTCAGCGCGGTGCTGTTTGAATGGATGAATATTCGTTCCGGCGGATTTTTGACCGCCGCATACGCCGCGCTTTTCGTGCTGAAGCCGCTGCATCTGGTGTTCATCGCGCTGGTGGGGATTTTGGTCTATTTCACCGTCACCCATTTTCTCATGCGCTACACCCCCATTTTCGGGCGGACAAAATTCGCTATGATGGTGCTGACCG
>CAZMXX010000002.1:0-38505 GCA_964570315.1 uncultured Anaerolineaceae bacterium
GTCTTTGTAGGGTCCCGTCTGCCCGTATCCGGTCAGCGAGCAGAAAATCAGGCGCGGATTGATTTCTTTCAGCGCGTCGTAGCCGATGCCCAACCGATCCATCACGCCGGGGCGAAATTGTTCCAGCACGATATCGTATGTTTCCACCAATGATTTGACGACGTCCACCGCCCCGGGCTGTTTCAAATCCAGGGCGATGGAACGTTTGTTGCGGTTGATGAGCGCGTGCCACGCCGAGATGCCGTCATCAAACGGCGGCATGATGCGCACGATGTCGGGACGGTGGGGCGCTTCGACGCGCAACACGTCCGCGCCCCAATCCGCCAGCAGCATGGTGGCGAAGGGTCCCGGCAGCAGGGTGGAGAAGTCGAGAATTTTCAGCGATGACAGCATCGGTGCGCGTTACCCCAATTCGCCATCGGCGTACCGGCGGCGCAGAATTTTTTTGTCGAATTTGCCGACGCTGGTTTTGGGAATGTCATCAATGAAGACGATTTTGTCCGGCAGCCAGAATTTCGCCACTTTGGGCGCGAGGAATTCGCGCAGGTCATCGGCGGTCACGGCGTCCGCATCCTCGGCGAGCACCACCGCCGCCAGCGGGCGTTCCGCCCATTTTTCATCGGGAATGGCGATGACGGCGGCTTCTTTCACGGCGGGATGCGCCATCAGCGTATTTTCCAACTCCACGCTGGAAATCCATTCGCCGCCACTTTTGATGAGGTCTTTGGTGCGGTCGGTGATTTGCATGAACCCGTCTTCGCTGATGGTCGCCACATCGCCCGTGCGGAACCAGCCATCGGCGGTGAACTGCTCGGATGCGCCTTCCAGCTTGTAATAATCGCGGATGACCCACGGACCGCGCACCTGCACTTCGCCCATCGTCGTGCCGTCCCACGGCAATTCTTCCCCTTCATCGTTGACAATGCGAATTTCCACCAGCGGCACGGCGTACCCCTGTTTGGCTTTGATGTCCCACTTTTCGGCATCGGTTAAATCTTGATGATGGGCGTGCAATTTCGAGACGGTTCCCAGCGGGGAGGTTTCGGTCATGCCCCAGGCGTGCAGCACGCTGACGTGCAAATTTTTCTCGTATTCTTCGATGAGGCTGCGCGGCATCGCCGACCCGCCGACAATCATCGCCCGCACGGAAGAAATATCGCGCGGATTCTTGCGCAGTTCGTGGTACAGCCCCAGCCAGATGGTGGGCACACCGGCGGCAACGGTGATTTTCTCGGTGGCGATGATGTCCGCGAGGGGTTCCGGTTTGAGGTGCGGACCGGGCATGAACATCTCCGCGCCGGAATAGGCGCAGGCGTAGGGCAGCCCCCACGCCATCGCGTGGAATTGCGGAACGACCATCAGCACGCGGTCGGATTCGGTCAGCCCCAGCGCATTCGCCTGATTTTCGCCGATGGTGTGCAGGAACATCGAGCGGTGGCTGTAGAGCGCGCCCTTCGGGTTGCCGGTGGTGCCGCTGGTGTAGCACATCCCCATGGCGGTATTTTCGTCGAGGGTGAGCCACTCGAATTCGTCGCTGGCTTCCGCCATCAAATCCTCATAATGGAGGACGTTGGGCAGTTTGGTTTCAATCCCTTTGGGCGCATTAATCAGCACATAATGTTCCACCGTTTTAATTTTGTCGGCGACCCGTTCATACAGGGGCAGCAGCGTGGCATCAATGAACACCACTTTGTCTTCGGCATGGTTCACCACAAATGCCAATTGTTCCGGGAACAGGCGGATGTTCAACGTGTGGCACACCGCGCCGAGCGCCGGAATCCCGAAATACATTTCCACGTGTTGGTAGGTGTTCCACGCAAATGTGCCCACCCGGTCGCCTTCTTTCACGCCGAGGTTCTTCAGCACATTCGCCAGCCGTTGCACCCGTTTGTACAGGTCGGCATAGGTGTAACGGTGGATGGAGCCGTCGGGCATTTTGGTGGAAATTCGTTTGTGGGGGTACATCCGGTTGGCGTGCGCCAAAATCCGGTCGAGCGTGAGCGGGTAATTCATCATTAAGCCTTGCATACAACAATCTCCTTTCAAGTGAAAACAGTTTTACACCACCGCCAAAATGGTCGGTGAAAGAATGCCGCAAATGGGGATAGCCGGACGGCTCGAGAATAATTTCTACGTTGGAATTACAACTATTCGGTTGCGATACTGAACCGGGATTAATTATAAGAGCATCGGGGCAGATGGGCAACTTTTAACCCGATGTTGGGTGTAGTTCAATTTGAGGGCAGACTTGGAAAAAATTCGCCACCGTGTCCGCAAATGCACCGGGTTTTCGCCTCGAATTAAAATTCAAGGCTCAGAACTTAAGCCGACTTAAGTCGGCTTGGGCTTTTAGCCCGGAAATTCATTTCCGGGTTAAAATTCACCCCAAAACTGAAACGCCTCCGATGTTACAACTTGCCATTGATGACGGTTTGGATGGCGCGGTCGGTTTCGGTTTCGTTGGAAATATATGCGGTGATGAAGGGACTTTCGCGGTGACGGAGCGCCATCGGGGCGACGGTGCGCAGGTCGTCGAGGGTGGCGACCTCCCGCTCGTCGAGTGCGGCGTGGGCGCGGGCGGCTTCCAGCATGGCAATTTCGGCGCGGTGGCTTTCGATGTGCAGCGCCTGCACCCAGCGCAAGCCGGTTTCTTCCACGCCGGGTGCGAAGGTCACATGCCGCAGACGGGCGCGGGCGGCTTGGATGTCGGCGGAGGCTTGCGCGGTTTCTGCCTGCCACTGTGCGGAATAATGATGCCGGTTTTGCTGGTATGCGCTGGCGCGGCGATACGCCTCCAGCCGTTCGGCGGGGTCTGCCAGCCCCTTGACCACCACTCGCAGCCCGAATCGGTCTTGGATTTGCGGGCGCAATTTGCCCTCTTCGGGGTTCATCGACCCCACCAGAAAAAGGCGCGATTGGTAGGTGGCGGTCATCGGTCCCCGCCGCACGGTGAACATCCCCTGCGCGGCGGCATCCAAAATGGCGTTAATGATGCCGTCATCCAGCAGATTCACCTCATCAATATACAGCACATTCTGGTCGGCGTAACTCAAAATGCCGCGCTGAAGCTGAACTTTCTGCTGTTCAATCGCCACCCGTTCATTGATGCCGCCGACCACATCCTCCAACCGGCTGTTGAGCGGCAACTCAATCAGCCGCATCGGTTCCGTGGCGGTGAGTTTTTCGCCACCGGCGTATTTTTTGGCGCAATTGGTGCAGATGGCATCAATCCCCAGATTTTCCACCGCCTGCTCGGTGCAGCCATAACCACAAAGACTGCGCGTAACCATCGGCATGAGTTCCACCAGCCCGCGCACCGCCGTGGTTTTGCCCGTGCCGCGCGGACCAATCAGCAACACGCCGCCCACATGTCGGTTCACCAGCGACAGCAACAGCGCGAGTTTCATTTCGGTTTGCCCCACCAGCGATAAAAACGGAAAGCGGGTATTGTCGGCAAGCCCCTGGTCATCCAGCGGTGCTTTGATTACTTTCTGCGCCACGCTGTGTTGGCGCAAAATATCCATCAAATGAGATTTCGGGGTCATGCAGATGCTCCTATGCGTGCGACAGGCGTTGCAGATACCATAGCACAAATTCCAACTTCTTTCAACCGGGGCGCAAAAAAAACCGGGGCGATGGTCGCCCCGGTTCGGGTTATTTTTTCTCGATGGGTTTTTCCGGGATTTTGGATGCACTTTCTTTCCCGTTCAGCCCGTTTTTCCCGGATGTACCGTTGGCGTCGGGGGGGAGTGGCGGCACATTGCTATCCTTCTCCGGTGTTTTTTCCGGATTGATGTACGGGATGGGGGGCAGTTTGCGGTGCGCCAGATAATTTTCAATCCCCAAAATGAACCAATACAATTTTGAGGTGAACCGTGCCCAGCGATACAGTACCCAACGCAATCCTTTGTACCATGTTTGCCGTTGCTGATAGGGCACGGGCAATCCCCATTTGACCACGGTGGCGCCCCATGTCAGCCCCGCGCCAAAGCCGACGAAGACCAGATTGTCCCCGTCGCGGACGCGCCCGGTTTGGATGGCTTCACACAGCGCAATGGGGATGGATGCCGATGAGGTGTTGCCGTAGCGCTGCAAATTCTGAAAAACCTTGCTTTCATCCAGCTTCAAATATTTTGCCGCCGATTTGATGATGCGGGCATTCGCTTGATGCGGGATGAACAAATCAATGTCATCCAGCGCGATGCCCCCTTTTTCCACCGCTTCTTTTGCCGCGCGCCCCATCACCCGGGTGGCGAATTTATACACTTCGGGTCCGTTCATTTTGATGAAGTGTTCGCGGTTTTTCACGGTTTCGAGGGAGGTGGGCAGTTTGCTCCCGCCGCCGGGAACCATCAGATGCTTGCCGCCGCCGCCATCGGAACCGAGCACGGTGGCGAGCACGCCGCCCGGCTCGTCGCTGGCTTGCAGCACCACCGCCCCCGCGCCATCCCCAAACAGCACGCAGGTTGAGCGGTCTTCCCAGTCAACAATGCGCGACAACGTTTCCGACCCGATGACCACCACAATTTTCGACTGCCCCCCTTTTATCATCCCCGCGCCCAGCGTCAGCCCGTAAACGAAGCCGCTGCATCCGGCATTCACATCCACCGCACCGGCGCCTTTCGCTCCCAATGCTTCCTGCACCAAACATGCCGTGGCGGGGAAGGGGTATTCCGGCGAAACGGTCGCCACAATGACCATATCCACGTCCGACGGGTTGATGCGGGCGCGGTCGAGCGCTTCCTGCGCGGCGATGATTGCCATGCTGGCGGTGGTTTCTTTCTCGGTGGCAATGTGTCGCTGACGGATGCCCGTGCGCGAGCGAATCCATTCGTCCGAGGTGTCTACAATTTTTGCCAAATCTTCATTGGTGATGACCGTCTCCGGGGCGTACATTCCCCAGCCAACGATGTGTGCATATATATCCATACAACACGCTCCTAATTTTGATTATGCCCATTGCCGGTATATTTTTTCAGCATGATAGTGGCATTGTGTCCGCCAAATCCAAAGGAGTTGGACATGGTGACGGTGACTGCGCGTTTTTCAGGATGGTTGGGCGTGTAATACAAATCGCATTCCGGGTCCTGATTGTGCAGGTTGATGGTGGGGGGGATGGTTTGGGTTTGCAGGGCTTTGGCGCAGATGAGCGCTTCCAGTGCGCCCGCGCCGCCGAGCAGATGCCCCGTCATTGATTTGGTGGAACTGATGGCGATATTATAGGCATGTTCGCCCAACACGGTTTTGATGGCTCTGGTTTCTGCCACGTCATTGAAACGGGTGGCTGTGCCGTGCGCGTTGATGTAACTCACCGCTTCCGGTGCGACGTTCGCCCGCCGCAGCGCCGCTTTCATCGCCAAACTCGCGCCACTGCCGTCGGCGAGGGGCGCCGCCATGTTGTCCGCGTCCACCGATGTGCCGTATCCGATGACCTCCGCGTAAATGTGCGCCTTGCGGGCGAGTGCATGTTCCAGCTCTTCCAGCACCAGCGTTGCCGCACCTTCCGATGCCACAAAACCGTCGCGGGTGCTGTCGAAGGGACGGCACGAGGTGGCGGGGTCGTCGTTGCGGGTGGAAAAGGCTTTCATAATGGAAAACCCGGCGAAGATGAGTGGCACAATCAGCGAATCCGCGCCGCCGGCGATGATGGCATCGGCACTGCCGCGCGCCACCATCTCGAAGGCTTCCCCCACCGCGTTGGTTCCGCTGGCGCACGCCGAAACCACCGCCATGGATGGTCCCTGAAAGCGATATTCAATCGCCAGTTGCGCCGCCGCCGTGTTGGGCAATATCATCGGGATGAAAAACGGGCTGACCCGCCGCACGCCCTTTTTCTGCAAAACCGTGTGCTGCTGCAAAATGGTTTGCAGCCCGCCAATGCCCGACCCCAGCACCGTGCCGATGCGGGTGCGGTCGGGCGACGCTTCCAAAATGCCCGCGTCTGCGATGGCTTGCCGCCCCGCCGCCAGCGCAAATTGCGTGAAACGGTCCATTCGCCGGGCTTCTTTTCGCCCGAACAGCGCCACCGGGTCAAAATCCTTCACTTCGCCCCCGAAGCGCGTGCCAAAGCCGGTGGGGTCGAAATGGGTGATGGTGTCGATGCCTGATTTTCCTGCCAGTAAATTTTCCCACGTGGTTGCTACATCATTGCCCAATGGATTGACCGTTCCTAAACCGGTCACGACCACTCGTTTCGTCATACTTGCTCCCTAAAAACCAAAAATTGAAAGGCGGGGATGTTCCCCCATGCCCTTTATTTCCATTTTACGATGAGATGAATCACCGCCCGTATTCACATCTCTGTCGCCGGGGAAAAGATTCAGCTTTCTCAAAAATACAACACATCTGCCAAACAAAGGGTACGCTATTTTAATCTTGGCGGTTGGGTATTTCCCCTCGACGGGCGTATAATGGACGCGAATTGTGAAACGGAGACCCTGCCATGGATATAGCGTTACCCTATCTGACCCAAGATTTGCCCGGCATTGGCGGGCAAATAAAATCCACCCCCGCCGACTTTTTTGTGGAAGAGATTCCGCTCTACCCCCCCAGCGGCGAGGGTCAGCACGTTTACATCACCCTTGAAAAGACGAATTTACCCACCCTGAAGGTCATCAACATGGTGGCGCGGGCGTTGCGGGTGCAGCGCAAAGCGGTGGGCTATGCCGGGCTGAAGGATGCACACGCCGTCACCCGCCAAACGCTTTCGGTGGATGGCACCACCGAAGAGGCGGCGCGGGCGCTCGATATTCCGGGGGTGAAAATTTTGCAGGTCTCCCGACATCGCAACAAGCTCAAACCGGGGCACGCGCTCGGCAACCGCTTTGTCATTCGGGTGCGTGGGGTGACGGAAGAGGCATTGCCCGCCGCCGAAGCCATCGTCGCGGAGTTGCGGGCGAAAGGCGTGCCGAATTATTTTGGCGAACAACGTTTCGGACACCGGCAAAATTCGCAGTGGCTGGGCAAAGCGCTGGTGCAGAAAGATTTGGATACGTTTTTGCGGGAAATGCTCGGCAACCCGCACCCCTCCGAAGCGTTGCCGGCACAAAAAGCACGGGCATTGTTCGACGCCGGCGATTATGATGCCGCACTGGACGCTTTCCCGTCGTTTTTGCGGGATGAACGCGCCGTATTGCGACAATTGGTGCGCACCGGCGACCCCCAACGGGCGGTGCGCGCGCTCGATAGGCGGCTCAAGCGGCTGTTCGTTTCGGCGTATCAATCGTATCTGTTCAACATTTTGCTGGCACAGCGATTGACCCATTTCCACCGGCTGGAAAAAGGGGATGTGGCGTGGCTACATCGCAACGGGGCGTGTTTTTTGGTGGATGATGTTTTGTCGGCGCAACCCCGCGCCGATGCCTTTGAAATCAGTCCGGCGGGACCTTTGTTCGGGGGGAAATATCTGCGGGCGGAAGGCGAGCCGGGCGCGCGCGAAGCGGCGTTGCTGGCACAGGAAGGTGTGTCGGCAAAAGAATTCGATGTGCCGGGCGTGAATCTCGGCGGCGGGCGGCGTCCGTACCGCATCCCGCTCACCGATGCCAAATTGTGGTGGGATGACGGGGTGATGATTTCATTCTCTCTGCCGCCGGGGGCGTATGCCACTATGGTATTGCGGGAAATCATGAAAACCGAGACGCATCCTTCGTAAAAAAACCTGCAACGCAGGACGGATGGGGCAGGGGGAATTATGACAGGGCGGCGGTGGCTTCATCCAGCGACGGGAAAATGTCGGCATATTGACTCAGCCCCACCATACGGAAAATTTTTTGAAAATGGGTGCTGGGCATCGCCAGCAATAGCCGTTGTTTCCGCTTTTTCACTTCCCCCACAATGCTAATCAGCACCGCGATACCGGCGCTGTTGATGTAATCGTTCTCGCGGAAATGGATGATGATGTTCGTGCAATCGTTTTTGCTCGCCGAGCGATAGGCGTTTTTCACGGCAGTTTCCGCGAACATTGTCACATCACCCGCCAAATGGATGACGGCAGTGGTGCTGTTTAATTGTTCAACATTCACAGAAAGATCATTTTCCATCATACATTCCTCCGCGAGGGCACATACATCACCATGTGAAACCGATTGCCGCGCCGGGGGGCGGCGGCGGGCAAAAATTCGGCTTCATCCATCAATTTTTGAATCAGATACAAACCCATACCGCCCAAACGGGCTTCGCCGGACACCATTTTGTGAATATCCGGGGTGGTAATGGACGCCGGCGGGGGCGATACACCGGCATCTTCCACAATGATGTCTAATTTTTGGGGCGTGGTTTTCACTGTAACGGTCACATCACATGTTGTTTCGGGCGGGCAACCGTGCGCGATGGCGTTGGTGCAGGCTTCGGCGAGCGCTAATTTTATGTCGTCCACCCGTTCCGGGGGGAAGCCCAATTCTTTCGCCAGCAAAACTACCGCATCGAGCGCCATGCGCTCTGCGCCAAGTTTGTTGGGAAAGGTTAAAATTTGAACCCGCATCTCACGGGAAGGCGGCATATAAAACTCCGAGTTTCAGGCTGCAAAAATTATATCACAACTGCAAACAAAAATAAACCGGCAATTTTTGAAACTCATCTGCGAAATTCGTAACTTCTATTTAATCGGCGTGTTCCAATTATTGGCATCCGATGGATGTTGTCTGCGCGTTGACAATATGTCGGCGGACTGGTAGAATGGCTAAACTCAAAATATTTGCACACTTGTTATAGTGGAGGGTATTTAAATGAATCAAGACGAAGTATTTGCGAAAGTGAAAGACATTGTTATTGACCAACTCGGCATTGAAGAGGACAAAGTAACTATGTCCGCCAGCTTTAAGAATGATTTGGAAGCCGATTCGCTCGATTTGGTTGAACTTATCATGGCGTTCGAGGAAGAATTCGGCGGCGAAATTTCCGACGAAGAAGCTCAGAACATCACCACCGTGGGCGAAGCCGTAAAATATTTGCTTGCCAACTCGTAAATTTGCCAGTTTGAATATTCTGTTTAAGCTTAAGCCCGTATCTTTTTGGATGCGGGTTTTTTTCTATGTCGAATCGTGAAATCCCCTTCAGTATTGCCATTTTGGCAGGGGGACAAAGCCGCCGAATGGGGCAAAACAAAGCGCTGATAAACCTGCTGGGCAAACCTGTGCTCCGGTGGGTGATTGATGCCGTGGCATCATTGAGCGACGATATTTTTCTGGTGACCAACACCCCGGAAAGCTATCGGGCGTTTCAGTTGCCGATGGTGGGCGATATTTTCCCCGGCAATGCCGCGTTGGGCGGCATCCACACGGCGGTTGCCACCGCGCGGCATCCCTGGGTGATGCTGTTGGCGTGCGATATGCCACTTGTCCGCGCCGATATTGTCCGCGCAATGGCGGCGCAACGGGGAGATGCGGATGTGGTTGTGCCGCGCATCGCCGGGCGCGCCGAACCGTTGCACGCCCTGTATCGCAACACGTGCCGCGCCGCCATCGAAGCGAGCATCGCCGCGCAACAATTGCGGGTCATCAGCTTTTTTGACGCGGTTGCGGTGCGCTATATCTCCCCGGCAGACCTCGGGGAACCGAATTTTAACTTTCTGACAAATTTAAATACACCGGAAGATTTACAGCGCGTCACAAAAATACTGGAAAATCAACAAACGTAAATGGAATTCACTTGATTTTCAAGTTTGGTATGTGCTATAATCCCCCGTAATTGAGTGCAGATAACATCACAGAAATTGGAGTGATTATGCGTCGGGAACGTGTTTCAGACGATATTTATGTCTTTACCAGCAGCTTATACGCCCAAGTCACGGCATCTGCCGTGGTGCACCGGGAAGGGATTGTGGTGATGGACACCCTGCCATACCCGGAAGAAACCCGCGAGATGATTGACTATTTAAACTCGCTGGGGAAGGGGAGAATCAAATATCTCATCAACTCCCATTGGCACGCCGACCACACCTTCGGCAATTATTTATTTGATGCGGATGTGCAATTGGTGTGCCACAAACGCTGTTACGACAATCTGGTGGCGTATGGGCAACTCGCTATTGATGAAGCCAAAGCGAACAATCCCGAATTTGAAGAAGTCCAACTCCGCATCCCCGACATTATTTTCGACAACGGGGACTTGGTGCTGCACATCGGCAACAAATCGGTGGAACTGCATCTGCTGCCGGGGCACACCAACGACCAAACCATCGCCTACGTGCGGGAAGACAAAGTGATGCTCGCCTCCGACGCGATGATGCCCGTGCCATATTTCATTGCCGGAGACCGGCATCAAATGCGCGCCTCTCTGCTGGCGATGCTCGATTTCACGCTGGAAAGTATGGTGCAGGGGCACGGCGAAGTGTTGTTGCGCGGCGAAATCCCCAAAGCCATTGATGCCTGCGTGGCGTATCTGGATACCATTGAAGAAGAAGTCCGCCGGGCGGTGACGCGGGGCGAATCCCGCGAATCACTCAACCGACTTTTGATTGATGATTGCGGATTGAGCCGCATCCCGTTGAACGGGTTGGTGCAGGAATTACATCGGGTGAATCTCCACCATCTTTATGATGAGATGATGGCTGAAGAAACACTTGACAACCCATAATGGCAATGATATAGTGTAGACAATCTGTTCGTATCAAAAATACGGACGCACATCCCATATGCGATGATGAAAACGAGTACGGATGGCGATTCGCCTCAGCGAGTTTGGGACGGTGTGAGCCAAACGTGACACCCATCCGGAAAATCCTTTCGGAGCAGGCAACCGAACGGTGTATGCACCCAGTAGACTTGCCCGGAATACCCCGCCGTTATCCGGGGTTCCCCGTCGAGCCGGTGGCTCCGCGGGTGAGCAGAGCGGGCAGCACATGTCAAATTGGGTGGTACCGCGAGAGCGTATATCGAACTCTCGTCCCTTTGCGGATGAGAGTTTTTTGTTTTCAAAAATCATGGAGAAGATTATGACCGAATTACTGGCTCACGCCGACAGCTATCTGAAAGAATTTGACGCCATCATGACTGAAATACACCCCGACCAAAACGCCATCGCCCTTGACCGCACCGCATTTTATCCCGGTGGGGGCGGACAACCCTACGATGTGGGGCACATCACCGTGAATGGCGCAACCTTCCCCGTTACCAAAGTGAAAAAACAGGGCGGGACAATCTGGCACTGGATTGACGGCGACCTGCCCGCCGTGGGCACAGCTCTCCACGCGGAACTGGACTGGGCGCGGCGTTATAAATTAATGCGCACCCACACCGCCATGCACATTTTGTGCGGCGTGGTCTGGCGCGATTACGGTGCGTCGGTGACGGGGGGCAACATGGAACCCCTCAAAGGGCGCATGGATTTTGAATTTGAGAGCATGCACAAAGAATTGGTGGCGGAAATCGAAGAGAAAATCAACGCGGAAGTTGCCAACGCCCGCCCCGTGTTATGGCGGGTATTGCCCCGCGAAGAAGCGTTTCAAATCCCCGATTTGATTCGCACCAAAATAAACCTGTTGCCACCCGCCATTCAAGAAGTGCGGATTGTGGAAATCGAAGGGTTGGATTTACAGGCGGACGGCGGCACACACGTCCGCAACACGCAGGAAGTGGGACGCATAAAAATTGTGGGCTACAAAAGCAAAGGACGCATCAACAAACGCATCATGGTGGAAATTTCCGATTAGTTTGAGTGAGGTGAATCATGGCAAGACCGGGAGGAGGGTCGAAAATGAATGCTTTGTTCGATTGGGTAGTGGTGGTTTTGGCGCTGGTGGCGCTGGTGATTGTACTGCTGTTGCGCAACAAAGACGGAGAAAATGAGGGCGCGATTGAGCGCTCGCCGTTTGAAGCGGATGAACGCCCCGACCCCGTGCCGGAGCCGGAACCCGTGGCGACGCCCGCAGCGGTTGTCACCGCGCCGGAACCCGTGGCGGACACCGTTTCCGCCGCCCCGGCAAAACCGGACGACCTGAAAAAAATCGAGGGCATCGGACCGAAAATCGCCTCGGTGCTGAATGCCGCCGGTATTTCGACCTTTGCCCAACTGGCGGCAACCTCCGCCGACCGCATCCGCGAAATTCTGGAAGCGGAAGACCCGCGCTTAACCCGTTTGGCAGACCCCACCACTTGGGCGGAACAGGCGCAACTCGCCGCCGCCGGAAAATGGGACGACCTCGCCGCATTGCAGGACGCGCTCAAAGGTGGGCGGCGGGTGTGAAAATCAGTGAAGAATGGATAGTGAAAAGTGAAAAGTAGGGGCGACCCTCGTGGTCGCCCGGCTGCCGTCCGGCGGCTCCATTTTCACGCCTCACGAAACACGCAATACCAATAACCAAGAACGAATGACAAATCTTTCTTTTGGAGTATGAATCATCATGCCATTTAAACCGGTACCTTCCAACGTTGACTTTCCCGCGCAGGAACGGGAGACCATCAAATTTTGGGAACAGAACCAAATTTTTCAAAAAACCGTTGCCCTTCACAAGGGACAACCGAAGTGGTCTTTTGTGGATGGACCCATCACCGCTAACAACCCGATGGGCGTGCATCACGGGTGGGGGCGCACCTACAAAGACCTGTACAACCGTTTCTGGACGATGCGCGGGCGTGAATTGCGCTATCAAAACGGCTTCGACTGCCAGGGGTTGTGGGTGGAAGTGGAAGTTGAAAAAGAACTCGGTTTCAAATCGAAAAAAGATATTGAAGATTACGGGCTGGCGGAATTTGTGAAACGCTGCAAAGAGCGCGTGTTGCGATATGCCGCCGTCCAAACCGGGCAATCCATCCGGCTGGGCTACGCCATGGATTGGAACGACCCCGACGAGTTGCGCCGTCTGGCGGATTTGATGGAAGAAGACGCCGCCCAAACCATCACCCTGCCGCGCCCAACCGGCGATGTCACCGGCACGGTGGAAGAACTGGTGGGGCGGCTCGGCATGCCCGAACTCGGCGGCAGCTATTTCACCTTTTCCACCGAAAACAACTACATGATTTGGACTTTCCTGAAAAAATGCTGGGAAAAAGGCTGGCTCTACAAAGGCGCGGACGTGATGCCGTGGTGTCCGCGTTGCGCCACCGGCATCAGCCAGCATGAAATCGTCACCGACGGTTACGCCGAGCTGACCCATCGCAGCATTACCCTGAAATTCCCCCTGCGCGAGCGCCCCGGCGAGTTTCTGCTGGTTTGGACGACCACCCCGTGGACGCTCACCAGCAACGTCGCCGCCGCCGTCGGTCCCGAACTGGACTATCTGCGGGTGAAACAGGGTGACGAAATCTACTATCTCAGCAAAGGGACAACATCCATGCTGAAAGGGAAGTTTGAAGTGCTCGACACCCTCAAAGGGCGTGAGATGGTCGGCTGGACATATGACGGTCCCTTCGATGAACTGCCCGCCGCCAATCAGCCCGGCGGCTTCACCGACCTGAAAGAGATTATCGCCCATGTCACTGTCACCGCCAAAGACGCGCACCGGGTGCTGGCGTGGGAAGACGTGGGCGAGGATGAAGGGACGGGCATCGTTCACATCGCCCCCGGTTGTGGTGCGGAGGACTTCGGGCTGGGCAAAGAAAATGGTTTGCCGCTCATCGCCCCCATCAATGATGAAGGGTATTTTCTGGATGGATTTGACTGGCTCAACGGTATGTATGTCGGCGATGTTGCCACCCCCATTTTTGAAAATCTGGAGAAAAAAGGGCGGCTCTACCGGGTGGAAGAATATACCCACCGGTATCCGACCTGCTGGCGCTGTAAAACCGAACTCGTCTTCCGGCTGGTGGATGAGTGGTACATCAGCATGGGCGAATTGTACGATAAACCCCGCTCGGAAGTGACGCCGGAAGAAAAAGAAGCCAGTCTGCGCTACCAAATTATGGACGTGACCGAACAAATCAACTGGATTCCGTCCTTCGGCAAAGAGCGCGAACTCGATTGGTTGCGCAACATGCACGATTGGATGATTTCCAAAAAACGGTACTGGGGATTGGCGCTCCCCATCTGGGTGTGCGATAACGCCGATTGCGACCATTTTGAAGTGGTCGGCAGCGGGGATGAGCTGAAAGACCGCGCGGTGGAAGGTTGGGATGATTTTGAGGGGCACACCCCGCATCGCCCCTTTGTGGACGCGGTGAAAATTGCCTGCCCCCACTGCGGCTCATCCATGACCCGCATCGCCGATGTCGGCAACCCCTGGCTCGACGCGGGGATTGTCCCCTTCAGCACCCTGCAATATCGCACCAACCCCGACTACTGGCGCGAATGGTATCCCGCCGACCTGACCAGCGAATCGTTCCCCGGTCAATTCCGCAACTGGTTTTACAGCATGTTGGTCATGGCAACCGTGCTCGATGGTACACCGCCGTTTAAAAACAACTTCAGCTACGCCACCCTTTTCGCGGAAGACGGGCGGGCGATGCACAAAAGCTGGGGCAACTCCATTGAATTCAACGAAGCCGCCGACAAAATGGGCGTGGATGTGATGCGCTGGCTGTACTGCAATCACAAGCCGGAATCCAACCTGCTCTTCGGGTACAACCGCGCCGATGAAGTGCGCCGCCAATTCCTCATTCCCCTGTGGAACGTGTACAACTTCTTCGTCACCTATGCCCGATTGGACAACTGGGAACCCGCCTCATCCGCCGCCGAATGGCACGGCTCGGAAAATGTGCTGGACGTATGGATTGTGGCGCGGCTCAATCAAGTCATCGCCCGCGTGACCCGCGCCTTTGAAGCCTACGACGCCATGAATGCGACTATGGCGGTGGAGACTTTCCTGAACGACCTGACCAACTGGTATGTCCGCCGTTCTCGCCGCCGTTTCTGGCGTGGCGAGCAGGATACCGACAAAAACAGCGCGTATGAAACGCTGTATCACGTTTTGGTCACGCTGATAAAACTACTCGCGCCCGTCACCCCCTTTGTCACCGAAGTGATGTATCAGAATTTGGTGCGCGGGGTCGATGTGGATGCGCCGGAAAGTGTGCATCATCACCAATACCCGCAGGCGGACGCCGCGCGAGTGGCGGAATCGGTGCTGGCGCAGATGGCGCTCACGCGGCAGGTCTGCTCGCTCGGACTCAGCGCGCGCAGTGGGGCGAACCTCAAAGTGCGGCAGCCGTTGGCGAAAGTGCTGGCGCATCTGGGCGAAGGGAAGGCGGAACTCGGCGCGGAATATGTGGACATCATTCTGGATGAGCTGAACGTGAAAGCGTTTGAATTTGTGAGCGACGCGGGTGCGCTGGTGGCATATAAATTACTGCCGAACAGCAAATTGCTCGGTCCCAAATTCGGGAAACAGTTCCCCGCCGTGCGCAACGCGCTCAACGCGCTGGATGCGGCGGTGGTTGCCGCACAGGTGGCGGCGGGCAACAGCGTGACCATCACCCTGAACGGCGAAGCGGTCGAGTTGGCGGCGGATGAGATTCTGGTGCAGACGGAACCCGCCGAAGGGCTGGCGGTTGCCGCCGACAAAATCGTCACCGTGGGCATTGACACCGTCATCACCGATGATTTGGCGGCGGAAGGCTTGGCGCGCGAAATTGTGCGTCGGGTGCAGAACATGCGCAAAGAAGCGGACTTCAATATTGAAGACAAAATCCGGCTGTATTATCAATCGGCGGGGCGTGTGGTGCGGGTGTTCAACCGGTGGGCGGATTACATCAAAACCGAAACGCTGGCGCTGGAAATCAGGCATGAATTAATTCCCGAAAGCGCGTTCCAAAAGCTGGAAAAAATCGACGGGGAAACCGTCACCCTCGGTGTGGAACGGGTGTGATGACCCGTTGAAACAAAATTTGCCGCAGGGGCACGGTGGAAACATCGTGTCCCTGTTTTTTTTACAACAGGACTGGAATTTTCACGTATAAAATGGTATACTGATTGTGTCATAGTTTTAAAAAACCGTACAATTTCCCAGAGGAGGGAACAATGGATTTTGGTGCAATGATCCAAACATGGATCAACGTGTTGACTCACCCCGGTGATGCCGCATTTCAGGAAGAACGACTCAAACCGCAGGCGAAGATTGTTACCGCCCTCATTTGGGTGGTCATTGCCGCCGTGATTGCCGCCATCTTCAGCGGCATCGGCGTGGCTATTGGCGGGGGTGTCGGTTTCATGCAGAATATCATGCTGAGTCAGGACATTCCGCCGGAGATGCGCCAGCAATTCGCGCAGTATGCCACAATGGGCTCCGGAACCGTCTTCGGGGCGTTATTTGGCACGCTTATCTTCGCTCCGCTTGCCTTCATTGTCGGCTCCGGCATTCTGTTTGTGATTGCCAAGATGTTCGGCGGCGAAGGTAATTTCGAGGAGCAAACATATCTGCTCGCCACATTTTGGGCGCCCATCACCATCATTAATGCCGTGCTCGGCGTCATTCCGTTTTTGGGGGCGTGTCTCGGTTTCATCGTTTCAATCTATCAATTGGTGCTGGCAACCTTCGCCATCAAAGTGTCGCACAATTTGCCCGGCGGGAAAGCCGCCGCCACCGTGCTGATTCCCATTCTCGTGGTCTTCCTCTGTCTCATTTGCGCCTTCTTCTTCATGATGCTAACCTTCGGCGCATTGTTCAGCGGCGCGATGAGCGGCAATTTCTAGCCCGACACCGGCTATTTGCATCCAAAAACGCATCGGATTGACCCGGTGCGTTTTTTTTATGCGCCGCAGTTTTTTGGCATCTAACCTCGCATGCGTATAATTTAAATCAATTGGATTTTGGAGAGATGTTTCAATGAACGTGACATGCAATATATCCGCTCAAGCCTTTGATGATTTGGCTGAAGCGTGGAACGATTTGATGGGGCGTGCAGTATCCGCCCCGATTTTTATGACCGTTGAATACCAGAAAATCTGGTGGCAGCATTTTGGAAATGACAATCTGCGGCTCATCACCGTGCGCGCCGATGATGGCACACTGATGGGCATTGCGCCCCTGTTTGTGGATGGGGATGCCCTGCATTTTGTGGGCTGTGTGGATGTCTCGGACTATCTGGATTTTCTGATTGACCGCGACCACATCGCCGAAACATACGCCGCCATTGTGGATTACCTTGCCACAAATTTGGCGGACGAATGGCGCACCGCCTACTTTTGCAGTCTCGCCTGCCATTCCATCACCCCAAAAATATTGGCGGAACTCATCCCCGCCCGTGGCTGGACGACTTCTACCGCGGTGGAAGAGGTGTGTCCCGTCATCACTTTGCCGGGCAGTTGGGATGAATATCTGGCGGGGATTGCCAAAAAACAGCGGCACGAGATTCGGCGGAAATTGCGCCGTGTTGAAACCACCGCCGATGTGCGCTGGCGAGTCCTGCAATCGCCGGAAGAGGTGACCGATGCCGAGATTGACACGTTCATCTCTTTGCATCGCAAATCGGCGGCGGAAAAAGATCAGTTTTGGGACGACAAAAAGTTGACCTTCTTCCGCGCCATCATCAAAAAATTTGCCGAAATGGGCTGGCTGAAATTCTACTTTCTGGATATCAATGAAGTTTCGGCGGCAGCGCTCCTCTGTTTCGATTACCGGAATGAAATATTGGTTTACAATTCCGGATATGATGTGGAAATGTTTGGACAGTTCAGCCCCGGTATTGTCATCATCAGCTATTCCATTCGGCACGCCATAGAATTGAACCGTCCCCGCTACGATTTTCTGCGGGGGGATGAAGTTTACAAATTCCGTTTCGGAGCGGTGGCAGAAGATGTTTTCGGGGTGAGCATCACCAAAGGTGACGCATGATTCGGCGGGTGGCGATGCTCAGTGTGCATACCTGCCCGCTGGCAATGTTGGGGGGGAAGGAAACGGGGGGCATGAATGTGTATGTGCGGGAACTGTCCGCCGCACTTGACCGGCGAGGGGTGACGGTGGATGTGTTCACCCGCGCGCAGGAACCGGGCACGCCGGTGGTGCATGGGGTGCTCGGCGAGCGAAGCCGGGTGATTCACATCCCCGCCGGACCGGAACGCCCGTACAGCAAGCACAAAGTTTACGACCACCTGCCTGAATTTGTGGAAGGCGTTCGCGCCCGCGCGGTGCGCGAAAATCTGCACTACGACATCATCCACAGCCATTATTGGCTTTCCGGATTGGCGGCGCAACGCTTGCAGGATATTTGGGGCGGCACGCCCATCGTGCAGATGTTTCACACGTTGGGGGAAATGAAAAACCGGGTGGCGCAAACAAACGAAGAACGGGAGTCCGATTTTCGCATCCGGTCGGAAGGGGAAATCATGCGTTTTGCCGATCGGCTCATTGCCGCCACGCCCGTGGAACAGCACGATTTGGTGTCGCTGTACGGCGCCGACCCCGCCAACATCGCCGTCATTCCGCCGGGGGTGAACCTGAACCTCTTCCAGCCCGTGCCGCGCCCTGAAGCCCGCCGCCGCATCGGTGTGCCGCCCGACCACAAAGTGATTCTGTTCGTGGGGCGCATTCAGCCCCTCAAAGGCATTGATTGCCTGATTCGGGCGATGGCGCTGGTGCTGAAACATAATCCGGAATTTAGACACCAGATGTGCATCAGCATCATCGGGGGCAACCCGCACGCCACTTCCGGCGAAGAACAGCGCGAAATGCGCCGCCTGTATAGCCTGAAAGAAGCGCTCGGCGTGGGCGATTTGGTCACATTTCTGGGCGCGAAAAATCAAGATACGCTGGTTAACTATTATTCCGCCGCGCAAATGGTGGTCATGCCGTCCCATTATGAATCGTTCGGGATGGTGGCGGTGGAGGCTATGGCGTGCCGCACGCCGGTCATCGCCTCCGATGTGGGCGGGCTGACCTACACCGTGCAGGATGGCTTCAACGGCTATCTGGTTCCCAAAAAAGACGTCCGCGCACTGGCGGAAAAAATCACCCTGCTGCTGAAATACAATCATCTGCGCGACCATCTGGGCGAGCAGGCGCGGCGTTGGGTGGAGCGGTTTCGCTGGGAGTATATCGCCGAGCAGATGCTGGCAGTTTATGAAAACACACTGACCCAACGCCCGAATTTTGTCGCTGCCCCGATGATGCAATTGGAGGAATGATGGACAATCCCACCGCCACAACCATCGCCACGTATGACCAAATTGCAGAAAATTACGCCGCCCGCTGGCATAAAACCCTTTTAAAGGATGAGCTTGACCGCTTTTTGAGCTATCTCAAACCCGGCGGGTTGATTCTGGACATCGGGTGTGGCACGGGGCGAGATGTGGCGGAGTTTTCGCGGCGGGGCTTCCGCGCGGTGGGGGTGGATCGCTCGGCGGCGATGCTGAAGGTTGCGGCGCAGGCGGGCGTGACCTCGCTGGTGCTGGCGGATTCGCGGCGGTTGCCCTTTGCCAAAGACGTGTTCGCCGGCGAATGGGCGTGCGCCTCGCTGTTGCATCTGCCCAAAGCCGATTTTCCCGTTGCGCTGCGGGAAATCAACCGGACATTGCGGCACGGGCATGTGTATCTCAGCCTGAAAAAGGGGGATGCCGAAACGTGGCGCGAGGATTACGGACACCCCCGTTTTTACGCGCTTTATCATCCCGCCGAAGTGGAATTGGCGTTGGAACGGTGCGGATTTCACGTGCTGGACGTGCGGGTATCCGGCGATGCCATCGGGCGTGATTTGCGCTGGATTAATGTCATCGGCTGGACAAAACTGGAGACCCCGCGCGTGGGCGCATGCACCGTCATTTTCGATGACCGGGGTAGGGTGCTCCTCACCCGCCGCGCCGATAACGGCAAATGGTGCATCCCCGGCGGGCATATGGACATGGATGAGTCCATCGAGCAGACTGCCATCCGCGAAGCGAAAGAAGAAACCGGGCTGGATGTGGCGATTGAACAGCAGAGCGGCATGTACTCGGTGGTGTATCCCGCGCACCTTTTCCCGGAGCGAAAATCGCGTCAGGTTTTCATTGTGGCGTTTCGGTGCAGAATTCTGGGCGGCGAACTGACTCTCAATGAAGAAGTGACCGAATTCGGCTGGTTTGACCCGCAAAATTTGCCGGATGACCTGCTGGTACACCATACGAAACGCATTTTCGATGCCGCAGAGCAAATTCGGCGGTGAAAAACTTGCCAAACACTTCGCCATTGTGGTATAATCTCGGCACGTTAAAGATAGCTCTGGACAAAAAGTGGGCAACCCCCACTTTTCTTTTTGCCCAGCAGTATTGCAAAAACAGGTGTATGGTTTGTAGGTGTAGGAGGCTTGTTTCATCATGAAGAATGATTTCATGGTGGCGATCAATCAGGTGTGCCATGAACGGCAATTGCCTGTTGAAATCGTGCTAGAAGCAGTAGAAGTTGCGTTGGTATCTGCATATAAACGTAATTACGGCGGGAATTCCATTTCCGCCAACATAGATCAGGTCACGGGCGCGCTGTCAATTTTTGTTGAAAAAGAAGTTGTCGAAGAAGTGCTTGACCCCAAAAACGAAATTTCGCTGGAAGAAGCCCGGGAAATCGACCCGGAAGCGGATTTTGGTGATGTGGTGAAGGTTGAAAGCACGCCCGCAGACTTCGGGCGGATTGCGGCGCAGACCACCAAACAGGTGGTGTTGCAGCGCATCCGAGAGGCAGAACGCGACGCATTGTACCTTTCATATGCAGAACGTGAAGGGGAAATTGTGAACGGCACGGTGCAGAAAGTAGACCAGCATCAGGCAATCATTTCGCTGGGGAAAGTGGAAGCCTTCCTGCCACGTTCCGAGCAAATTCCCACCGAGCGATACTCGGAGGGGCAGCGTTTGCGCGCTTATGTGGCGCAAGTGAACAAAACCCCGCGCGGACCGCAAATCATCGTCTCCCGCACCCATCGCAATTTTTTGCGGCGTTTGCTGGAAGTGGAAGTGCCGGAAATTTACAACGGCACGGTTGAAATCAAGTCCATCGCCCGTGAAGCCGGATACCGTTCCAAAGTGGCGGTGGCGGCATTGCAAGAGGGCGTTGACCCCGTTGGGTCATGCGTGGGGATGCGCGGCGTGCGCATTCAAAGTATCGTCAACGAATTAAATGGCGAGAAAATTGATGTGGCGGAGTGGAGTCCATTGATGCCCACCTTCATCTCCAATGCGCTGAGTCCCGCAAAAGTGCTGAACGTGAGTTTGCTGGACGCCATCACCGGCGATAAAACCGCGATGGTGGTGGTGCCGGATCGGCAGCTCTCGCTGGCGATTGGCAAAGAAGGGCAGAACGCCCGGCTGGCGGCGAAGCTCACCGGCTGGCGCATCGACATCAAAAGCGCGATGGAAGCCGCACGGGAAGCCATCGCTCGCGCTTCCGCCTCGGAAGAAATCAAAGCGCGGGTGTCGGGTCGCCCCGAAATCTTCTCGCTGGTCTCGTCCATCCTTTCCGAGCAGGAAGACGGCAGCGAACTTTCCGGCGGGGAATTGAACCTGTTGGGTGAAGCCATCGATTTGGTCATGAAAGCCGAAGTTGCCATTGCCCGCGAAAAACAGGAAGCGGAACGTGCCGCGCGGATGCAAGCCCTCGCCGAACAATCGAAAAACCTGTTGGCGGATGCGGAAGCCATTTTGGCGGCAACCGCGCCGGAAGAATCCGAAGAAGATGCGGGCGCGGAAGAAGTGTCCGCGCCGGTGGCAGATGAGCCGGTGGAAGCCGTCGCCGAAGTGGATGCCGTGGCAGAAGAAACGGTCGCTGTTGAAGCGGAAACCGTGGAAGCCGTCGCCGCCGAAGCGGATGTGCCGGTGGCGGAAGAACCCGCCGAAGAAACGCCGGTGGTCGCCGAAGCGGAAACAGTCGCGCCGCCGGTTGACCCGGATGCGCCGCTGGCGTCGGTGTTGGAATCGGTTGTTGCGCCGAAGAAACCGAAAAAGAAACCCAAGAAACGCCTCAAAGCTATGCTGGTGGATGAAGATTCAAAGGTTGACCTCATCCCGCAGCCGCCCGCCACTGTGAAAAAGAAAGCGAAAAAGACGCGCCGCTCGAAGCACGACGACCTTTCCCGTTTGCGGGGTAAGCGTCTGGATGCCGGCGAGGACGATTGGGAAGAATTCGACGAGCTGGAGTATTAATCAGCAGGTGTGAGGGAAACATGTCCGCACGAAAAAAACATGTGCCGCAACGCACATGTATCGCTTGCCGACAAGTGAAAGAAAAACGGGAATTGATTCGCGTTGTTCGCACCCCTGAAAAAACCGTAAAAATTGATGCAACCGGAAAAGCCGCGGGTCGAGGCGCATATATGTGCCAAAATCCAACCTGCTGGGAAACAGCTTTGCAGCGGGGCGCGCTGGCGCGGGCATTAAAAACCGAAATATCACACGAGGACTTAGCGGCATTGCAGACGTTTGCCGCCAACCTCGCCGGCGTAAAAGAGTGATGAACAATTGTTACGCACAATGCCTTTGCAGAGGGCAAAATGAATAAGCGCCGTATGCAGCACGCGGGGAGTTTACCGATGAACCGGTAATATTCCTCTGAAAAATCGTTGTATTCCCCGCAGTTCCCCTCCGCTTTGGCTGTGTTCATCCCGGAAATAACGGTTGTATGCTTCGGCATATAACGAAACATGTAAGGTGTAAAAGGTGAACTATGACAGCAGAAGCACTTAAAACCATCGAAATTCCGCCCCAACTAACTGTTCGTGAATTGGCAACAGAATTAGATGTCAGCCCGATTGCCGTCATCAAAGAATTGATGAACAATGGCATCATGGCGTCCATCAACCAGCCCATTGATTTTGATACCGCCGCCATCGTGGGCGAGGAAATGGGCTTCGAGATTGTCCCGGTGCAGGAAGAAGAACCGGAACCGGCGGCAGAACTGGAAAAACAGGTTAGTCTGCGTCATCAGTTTCTTGAAAACGAAGACCCCGCCAACCTTGAACCGCGCCCGCCGGTTGTGACCATTCTGGGGCACGTTGACCACGGCAAAACAACCCTGCTCGACACCATCCGCCATACCAGTGTGGTGAGCGGCGAAGCGGGCGGCATCACCCAGCACATCGGTTCATATCAGGTGGACGTCGGCGGCAAAAAAATTACGTTTTTGGACACCCCCGGTCATGAAGCTTTCACCGCAATGCGTGCGCGGGGGGCAATGGTCACCGATTTGGTGATTTTGATTGTCGCCGCCGATGACGGCGTGATGCCCCAAACCAAAGAAGCCATCGGACATGCACGCGCCGCCGGTGTGCCCATCATTGTTGCCATCAACAAAATTGATAAAGCCAATGCCAACGTGGAAAAAGTGAAGCAGGATTTGGCAAACGAAGGACTCGTGCCGGAAGAGTGGGGTGGGGAAACCATCTGCGTGCCGATATCCGCCCTGAACAATATCGGCATTGAAGACCTGCTGGAAAACGTTTTGCTGGCGACGGAAGTGGCGGAATTGAAAGCCAACCCGAATCGCCTCGCACAGGGCACGGTCATTGAAGGCAAGCTTGATGAAAAACGGGGCGTCGTGGCGAATCTGCTGATTCAAAACGGAACCCTCAATCAGGGAGACGTGGTCGTCATCGGCACGCATTATGGTCGCGCGCGCGCCATGTTCAACAGCCACGGACAGAAAATCAAAAAAGCCGGTCCCTCCGAACCCGTTTCAATTTTGGGGATGTCCACCGTGCCGGAATCGGGTGAAATTTTTGAAGCGGTGAAAAACCGCAAAGCCGCCGAAGCGTTGGTGCAGGAACATTTGCAGCAGGCGGAACAATCGCAATCGAATGCCCGCGCCCCGATGAGTCTGGAAGACTTCCTGAGCCGTTTGGAAGGCGAATCGGTCAAACAACTGAACCTCATCATTAAAGCCGATGTACACGGTTCGCTCGAACCCATCATCAATTCCCTGAAGACACTGGGAGATGACCAACATAAAGTGCGGATTGTGTTGCAGGGAACCGGCAACATCTCCGAATCCGATGTAACGCTGGCGGTTGCCTCCAATGCGATTGTCATCGGATTCAACGTCAGTGTGGATGAAGGCGCTCGCCGCACCGCCGAACTGGAAAAAGTGGAAGTCCGCCTGTATCGGGTCATCTATAAACTCATTGAAGATGTTGATTTGGCATTGAAAGGGCTGTATGAGCCGGTGTATGAAGACCGCATCATCGGACATGCGGAAGTGCGCGCCACCTTCAAAGTGGGCAAGCGGGTCATTGCCGGGTCGTACATCACCGCCGGAAAATTTACGCGCCATGCGCTGGTGCGAGTGGTGCGCAATCGGGAACTGATTCACACCGGCGAAATCGGCTCGCTGAAACGGTTCACGGAAGATGTGGAAGAAGTTGCCACCGGGTACGAATGTGGCATCGGTGTGGAAGGCTTCAACGATTTGCGCGAAGGCGACATTCTGGAGGCGTTCATCAAGGAACGAGTGAATTGATTTATGGCAACCAGACGGCAAAAACGGGTTGCTGAGTTGATTCATCATGAACTCAGCAACCTGCTGACTTTTCAAACCCAAGACCCCCGCATCGGGTTTGTCACCATCACCGAGGTGGAAATCACCTCGGATTTGAAAGCCGCCAAAGTGTACGTTTCCGTTTTTTCTGATGATGAACAGGAATCGTTGGCGGGCTTGGAAAGCGCCATCCCGTTTTTTCGGCGGGAACTGGCGCGAAAAATGCAGTTGCGATACACCCCCACCCTGAAATTCGAGGTTGACCGCTCGGTGGCGTATGGCAGCAAAATTGAAACGCTCCTCTCGGCAATTGATATTCCCCCGGAAGAGGATGACGCCATACCCGACGATGCCAACTAAACCGCTTGCCGGAATTTTGAATATCAACAAACCCGCCGGACTCACCTCGCATGACGTGGTGCAACGTGTCCGGCGGATTTTGGGTATCAAAAAAGTCGGGCATACCGGCACGCTCGACCCGCTCGCCACCGGCGTGCTGGTGGTCTGTGTGGGGCGCGCCACCCGTTTGATTGAATATATCGTGCCGGGTGAAAAGCAATATCGCGCCACCCTGAAGCTCGGCGAAACCACCAACACCTTCGACAGCGATGGCGACATCGTTGCCACTGCCGACCCCGCCCGCATCACCGAGGCGGATGTGCGGCAAGCCCTCGCCCGTTTTGTGGGCACGATTCAACAAGTGCCGCCCATTTATTCTGCCATCAAAAAAGACGGCACACCGCTGTACCGGCTGGCGCGACAGGGGCAATCCGTTTCCCCGCCACCGCGCACCGTCCATATTGCCGCCATTGACCTGCTCGCCTTTGAGCCGCCTTTCGTCACCATTCATGTCACCTGCGGCGCGGGCACATATATCCGCTCGCTGGCGCACGATGTGGGGCAACTGCTGGCGGTGGGCGCACACCTCACCGAGTTGGTGCGCGTAGCCAACGGACAGTGGCACATTTCATCCGCTATGACCCTTGAAGATTTGACGCAAGCCGTGAATGCAGGCAAACTACAGGCGGTACTCATCCCGCCGGAAGCGGGGGTGACCCATCTGCCGCACCGACGGCTTTCCGCCGCCGAAAAACAGGCGGTGCTCAACGGACAGCGCATTGACGCAAATCAATCTTTCTCCTCCGATACAATTGTTGGGGTTGATGATACCGGGCATCTGGTGACAATACTCGCCCCGACGGATGACCATCAGCTAAAACCCAAAAAAGTATTCCACCCATAAAAATAGTGTGACCTTTATGCAAATCATTCGCAATTTACCCTTGCAACACCCGCTTGATAATCGCGCAACCATCCTCACCATCGGCTCGTATGATGGCATCCATCGGGGGCACAAACGCATTATTTCCGAACTCAAAATAACGGCGGAAAAACACAATGCCCGCACTGTGATGGTAACTTTTTTCCCCCGCCCGAAAGTGGTGTTGGGGAAAACGGAATCGGAGCACGATTACCTGACCACCGTCCCCGAAAAATTATGGCTGCTGGAAAAGTTGGGGCTGGATATTGTGGCGTTGTTGCCATTCACGCCGGAATTTGCCCGTACCCCGGCAGAGGAATTTATTCGACAATTGGTGCATGATTTCCATCCGCTGGCGTTGTGGGTGGGACCTGACTTCAAATTGGGGAAGGGACGCGCGGGGGATATTCCCAGTTTGCGGGAGATGGGGCAGGAATTGGGCTACACCGTCAATGTGGTGGATGTGCAAATTGCCGACAATCAGGTGATTTCTTCCACCCGTATTCGCGCTGCAATGGCAGAGGGAAATGTCCGTGAAGTGACCCGCCTGCTGGGGGCATATCCGTTTTTGCAGGGGGAAGTTCTGCACGGCGCAAAACGGGGGCGCACCATCGGATTCCCCACCGCGAACATCGCCGTGCCGCCCGAAAAACTTCTGCCCGCCAATGGCGTGTATGCCGTATGGGCGCACGTGAACGGGGTGATGCATCCGGCGGTTGCCAACATCGGCGTGCGACCCACATTCAATGAATCGGAGCGCGCGGTGGAAGTCCATATCTTCGATTTCGCGGAAAATATTTACGGCAAACAAATGCACGTCGAATGGGTGGAGCGCCTGCGCGCCGAGCAGAAATTCGATGGTGTGGACGCCCTGATGGCGCAAATCTCGCGGGATGTGACGCGCGCGAAAACCATTCTGGCAACGGAAACGCCGCGCGGCAGCTATTAATTTAAGTTAACATAGGGTGTTTGACGGGACTCTGTTCCTATGTTAAACTTCTGATAGCACGACAACGACCCATTCAGACCGGAACGATATGTGAAAACCCAAGAAAAACTGGCGCAGGGCATCAAAGCTGCCAAACAGGGCGACCGTATCACGGCACAGAACTTATTGTTTGATGTGGTTGAAGCCGACCCCCACAACGAAGCCGCATGGGTGTGGCTCAGCTACCTTGCCGATACGATTGCCGACCGCAAAATATGTCTGGAAAATGTGCTGGTCATCAACCCCGCCAACGATTACGCTTTGCGCGGTATGGCGCAAATCGCCGAATTTACCAACCCGAAAACCGACGCCTCACCGCCGATGGTGCGGCAATCGCCGGGCAGACCCCTGCCGTTGATGCTGGTCACCGCTTTTTGGAGCGGATTGGGCATTTTGTTTTTCGGCGCCGGCGTGAAAGAAATTTTTGCGCGCATCGGGGATGTGCTGACCAGCCGGAGTTTCCCCTATTACATCACCCCCATCCAACTGTGGACGCTGACCATCGCCATCAGTTTTCTGATTTTGGGGATTATCGCCTTGAATGTGGCGTGGGGTTTGTATGCCAAAAGCAAAATCGGCTATTATGTCAGCATTCTGCTTTCGCTGGGATTGACCTTGCTGGCGCCCACCGCTTTGCTTATTGCGGAAACGTTCAATTATTTTTACGTGGCAATTTCGGGCGTTGTGCCTGTTTTAGTGCTGTTTTTAACCCTTATGAGTCAATCCGGGTTTGACCATGACCGAACCGTTTCTGTTAACCCTGAACGAAATTGAGTCCACCGACCTGCCGTTGGTGGGCGCAAAAGCGTTGAATCTGGCGCGACTGCATCAAAATAAATTACCGGTGCTGCCGGGGCTGGTGGTGACCACCGCATTTCTGGAAGCGCAAATCGCCGCGCAATCGTTGCGCCCCATTTGGGAAGGCTCGCCGAATGTGGCGGTGACGGAAGACGCGCTGCACTTTTTGGCGGACTTCCTCAAAAGCAAACCACTCGCGCACCCCTTGGACGAGCAATTGCAGCAAAAGCTCGCCGACACGTTTCCCCCCGGCGTCGAATCGTTTGCCGTGCGGTCATCGGCGGTGGATGAAGACGGACAGCGCCACAGTTTCGCCGGGTTGCATCTGACCGAACTCGCCGTCCCGCGCGAACTGATTCCGGTCAGTTTGACCCGTTGCTGGGCATCCACCCTGATGGGTCCCGCCCTGAAATACCGCATTCAATATGATATTCCCATCCAAAAAATAAAAATAGCTGTCCTCATCCAGCCGATGCTCAAGCCGGATGCCGCCGGTGTCGCCTTCACGCTCAATCCCGTCTCCGGCGCGCGCGACGAGCTGGTGGTGGAAGCCGTGTCGGCGTTGGGCGATGCGGTGGTGCAGGGGACGGTCACGCCCTTCCGCTACCACATTGACCGGCAGAAACCCGGTTTCCCCGTGCGCCAAAAAAGCGGGGGCGATGATGTTGCCGCCGCCCGTGACCCCCTTTCCGCCCCGCAGTTGCAGACATTGGCACACCATTTGGAGCGGGTGGAGGCGCTGATGGGCGCACCGCAGGACGTGGAATGGGCGTTCAGCAAAAATAAATTCTATTTCATGCAAACCCGACCCGTGTCATCGGCAACCCTCTCCGCGGGCGACGCCGCCCTGCATCCGCAGGATGACTTCTCCGCCGAATGGACACGTGCCAACCACCCCGGCACGCTGCCAGAACTGCCATCGGCGTTGTTTTCTTCCCTCATGCTCCGTACGCAACATCGGGGCATCATCTTTTTTAAACGGATGGGCTTTGACGTGAGCGGGCTGGGTCCGTATATCAAACTATTTTTCGGCAGACCGTATTTGAATTTGGACATCATCAAACACGTTTTGTCGCAATTGGGGTTCAACCCCCTGCCACTGCTGGCAATGGTGGGCTATGTGCCGGTGGGTTCGGTGATGAACCCGTTTGCCATCCGCTGGCATGATGTGTGGCGCGCGCGCCGTATTTTTCTCAACATTCTGCGGGAAATGCGGCATGTCGGGGCGTTTGTGGACAACTATCGTCAATCCACCGACCACATCATCGCTACGCTTAAAAAGATTCCCGCCACCACTGACGACATGCTCACCCAGTTTCGCTTTCGGGAGCAGGTTTATGGCGATGTGATGACGGGCGGGCTGTTGCTGCTTTCGGCGCTCACCGGGCTGACCGTGCTGATTGCGCGGCTGGTTGCGCCATTCTCCGAATCATCGGTGCAGGTTTTTCAGACGCTGGGCACTTTCGGCAAAGACCCCGCCTCGGTGCGGCACAACACTGCCCTGTGGAAATTGAGCCGTCTGGCGCTGGCGGAGCCGACAGTGGTGGCGTATCTCGCCCGCTCATTTCGATTGAACGATTACCGAACCGCGCTGGCAGGCTCTGAATTTTTGCGCGCCTTTGAAGATTATCTGGCACAATATGGTTATCTCAGCGCCTACCCGGCGGATATGGGCTTTCCCCGCTATCGGGAACAGCCGGAAGCATTGCTGCAATCCATTGCCGGATACACCCAGTTGGCGGAATTGCAGCGCACCGCGTTCACCGACCGTGCCACCGACGGGCAAGCTGTGCGGCATGTGTGGCGAAAACTCACCCGCAATGCGCGGGGGTGGCATCGCTGGTTGCCGTGGCGGCAATGGGCAACCCGAATCTTGCTGGTGAAGTTGCACCGTTTCTTCGTTTTGCGTTCGGAGCTGTTTGCCGCGCAGGCACGCGCAATGGCGGCAATTCGGCAGTGGGATTTGGCATTGGCGCGAAAATGGGCGGCGGCAAAACTCATCAATTCGCCGGACGATTATTTTTGGCTCACCATGGAAGAAATTGAGCGGGTGATGGCGAGCGCACTGCGCACCATCCCCCCGCTGCAACCGACCATTGCCGCGCGGCGGGATGCGTATCGGGCATATTGGGATGTGGATGTGCCGCAAGTGATGGATGATGCCGCTGTCCCCAACGTTTTGGAGGCGGGGGGTGTCACGGAGGTTTCGCTGGAAGATACGCTGTTGGGGTTGTCGGTCAGTCCGGGGCAGGTGCAGGGGCACATCTCATTTTTGAGCGAGTTTGAATCGCCGGAGGATGTGCCGCGCGGGCATATCTTGGTTGCACCCTCCACCGACCCCGCTTATTTGCCGTATTTTCCGTTGGCGGCGGGGTTGATTGTGGAGCGCGGCGGGATGCTCTCGCACGGGTCAATCATCGCGCGGGAATACGGCTTGCCCGCCGTCTCGAATATTGATGCTCGCCGCCAACTTCATTCCGGTGACCGGGTGTTGCTCGATGGCAGCACCGGCTTGGTGCAAGTGCTGGAGCGAGCATCGTAACTACTTCTTTTTCTCAAAATCCATGAAACGATAACCGACACCGCGCTCGGTGAGGATGTATTTCGGGTGGGCGGGGTCGGTTTCTATTTTTTGGCGCAAATAGGTGATGTAAAGCCGCAGGTAGTGCGTTTCGTCGCGGTATTCATGCCCCCAGACCTTCGCCAGCAGCGTCTCATGCGGAATTGTCCACCCCGCGTTGGTCACCAGATGGTACAGCAACTTGAATTCAATGGGGCGCAGTTTGATGGCTTCGCCGCGCACGATGACGTGGCGAGTGTTCAAATCAATTTGCAGGTCGTCGTCCACCACAATCATCCCTTTGTCAATGGGCGAAGTGGCTTCAAACCGGCGCAACACCGCCCGGATGCGGCTGGCAAGCTCGCGCGGGCTGAACGGCTTGGTGACGTAATCGTCCGCGCCCAAATCCAGCCCCTTCACCCGCGAATCTTCATCGGCGTTCACGGTGAGCATGATGACCGGCACATTCGACACCTCCCGAATCAGGCGCAGCGCCTCAAAGCCGTCCATTTGCGGCATCATCACATCCAGCACCACCAAATCGGGCAGGGCGTCGCGCACCCGTTCCACTGCCTGCATGCCGTTTTCCGCCTCAATGACCCGGTAGCCTTCCAAATCGAGATTCATTTGCATAAAACGGCGCATCCGCGCTTCATCATCCACAATCAAAATTAATTTTGAATCCGGTTTCGCTGGCATAATTTTTCGTCCTTTGTCATTCGTCATTCGCAAATTTACTCAATTGTAAAACGTATTTTGTATTGCGTAATTTTATGGTGCGCGCAGTATGAAATACGTGATCCGTGAGCGACTCCGCAATTTTGAACCCGAAACTCACTTCGGTAATTCCACCCAGAAGGTACTTCCCGCACCGACCGTGCTTTCCACCCACACCGAGCCGCCGTGCGCCTGCACCACGGCTTTCACCAAAAACAGCCCCAGCCCCGTGCCGGGCGCTTTGCGCGTCAGCCCATTATCTACCCGATGGAACCGCTCGAAAATTAATTCCTGCTCGGCGGCGGGAATACCGATGCCTTCATCGGCGACGAACAGGCGGACGGTGGTGGCGGTGGTCTCCCCGCCGATGCGAATGGTTCCCCCTTTGGGGCTATATTTTATGGCATTGCTGATGAGGTTGGTGATGACCTGATTCAACCGCTCGTAATCGCCGTGAATGGCGGGAAAGTCGGCGGGAAAGGTGATGGAAAAGGTGTGCTTTTCGGTGGTGGCGCGCAACGTTTTCACCGCTTCATCCACCATTTCGGGCAGGAATACTTCCGTGATGCGCAGTTTCAGACTGCCCGCCTGCAAGCGGCTCGCTTCCAGAAAATTGGTGATGAGCGCATTCAGCTTGTCCGCCTCTTCCTCAATCACCGCCAGCCCCTCGTGCAGCGTTTGTCGGTCCCAATGAGCGTCCTCGCGCGCCAGCGTCCCCGCATACCCTTTGATGATGCTCACCGGCGTTTTCAGCTCATGCGAAATGACCGCCAACAGCGTCTCCCGCAGGTCGTCTGCTTCCCGCTGGCGGGTCACGTCGCGCATGTTGGCAATATATTGCGTCACCTGATTGTTTTCGTCGAACATAGGCGAATAATTATCGGCGAAGGCGATGCGCATCCCGTCTTTGCGTTCGTGGAACCCTTCCGCAAACAATTGCCCGTTCTCCGGGGGATGCAGAATCGGGCATTGCGTGTGGCACACGCTCACCCCCTGACGGGTCTTCAAATCTAGCACGGCATAACACGGCTTGCCGATGGCATCCTCGGCGGAAATGCCGGTGAGTTTCACCAGCGTGCTGTTCCACGTTTTGATGATGCGGAACGGATTGACCATCATCACCCCGTCGCCGCTGTTTTCAATGATGGCGTTCAGCCGTTCCCGTTCATTCAACACCTGACGGTACAAATGGGCGTTGTGAACCGCAATGGCGGCGTGATTGGCGAACGTGCGCAACACAGCGCTGTCATTTTCGGTGAATGATGCCGCCCCTCGCATCCGAAAGATGAAAATATAGCCCCGATTTTTCCCTTCCGCGTTCAGTGGCAGTGCCACCACCTGCCGCAGGGGAATGTGCGCCGCGCGTGCCGCCAGCGCCATCCGTCGGGCAATATCGGGGATGCCGTCCGTGTTGGCGGGGACATCCTCCCACAGCGGCGCGAAATCGGGCACAACCTCGCGCGGCAAACCGATGCTCACCGCGGGCGTGAGATTGCCGTTCTGCTGGCGCAACACAATCAGCCCGGCTTGCCCCGCCAGCAATTCCACCGCATTTTCCATGATGATTTTCAGCAGGGCGCGCAAATCCAACTGCGAACTCATCGCCTGACTGATGCGGAGCAAGTAATTTCGTTGTAAAAGTTGGAAATCCGGCAGCATAATCGGTTATCGGAGATTGGCAAATCTGTTATTGGAGATTGCAGCCAACCTCTGTCTCTATCCCTGTCTCTATCCCAACTATTGTAGCATAAAAATAGATGGAGGATAAATGTTCATGGTTTGCATTTCCGTCTTTCCTTCACTATAATTTTCCCCGTGAACAAGTTATTTCGGTTTGAACAATTGATGGAACAACTGGTGGAAACGCCGTTCATGCGGGTTTTTAAATCGCGTCTCCACCCCGCCGATTTGGCGAAAGAGTTGGCGCGGGCGATGGAGCGGGGCGCAATGGCAGACACCGACGGCACTGTTGTGGCGCCGAACCGTTATACCGTGCGGATTCATCCCGCTGATTTGGCGAATTTGGAAGCGGTGGCGGAACTTTCAGCGGAAATTTCCGCGATGGAACGCTATTTGAATTCGCTGGTGCAGGAAACGGGGAGCGTGCTCACCGCGCCATTGCACGTGGAAATCGTCGGTGATGCGGCGGTGACGGCGGGCGAAATTGCCATCAGCGCGGAGAATCAATCGCCCCCGGCGACGGATTTCAGCGACACCAAACGTTTCCAACCCTCATTACCGCCGGCGAACCGGTGGCACATCCGCCTGCCCGACGGCTCGGCGCGGTTGGGGATGCCCATCGTGCGCATCGGCAGGGACGCGGACAACGATGTGGTGCTGGCGCATCCGACCGTTTCGCGGCATCACGCGCAATTGCGCTGGCAAAACGGCATCTATTTTGTGGAAAATCTGAGCCGCACCCAACCGTTGGGTGTGAATTTCAAACCCGCCACCGCTCGCGTGCCGCTCAAAGCGGGCGATTCTCTGCAATTGGGGCAAGTAACAATTCACATTGAGATTCATCCATGATAATCGATTGGGTTTTGCTGGCACTGCGATTGCTCGCGCCGGCGATTCTATATGCATTTTTGGGCACAATGGTGTATCATGTGCTGACAACCGCTTCCGCGCGAATATCGGCGCGGTTGGTGGCAGTGGATGATGCCGCTCGGCGGTGGCAATTGTCCCCGGAAACCACGCTGGGGCGCGATGCCGCCAACACCATCCCCGTGGACGATGAATTCGTCTCGGCGCGGCATGCCCGCGTTTTTCTGCGTGACGGCGGGTGGTGGCTCGCCGATATGGGCAGCACCAATGGCACAACCCGCAACGGCACGCCCATTTCCGCCCCTGTGCCGCTCAAACCCGGTGACATCATCGGGGTGGGCAATCACTTTTTTCGCTTGGAGTTACAGGAATAATCTATGAAAATCTCGCTCATCCCCTGGGAAATCATCTGGTTTATTGACGTCATTGTGGTGGTATTTTGGATTTTCGCCACCAATTTGAAACGCCCCCCCCAACAGGAACGCCGCCGGCGCTATTGGTTTCTGTTACCCGACAACGCCGTTTTCTACATTGTTTTTTCGGTGATTTTCGTTCTGCCGGTATCGTTGAACATACTGAACATTCAATTTGATGTGGACAGTCAGAATGACGCCGCCACAACGTTTGACAACCCGATTGAGGATTTGCGTCCCCGCCGATATGACCTGCCGCCGCGAGAAATTTACGATGCCGCCCTAAAAGCCGTGCAATCGCAAAGAACATACGGACAGCGCTGGATTATCACCTTTGCCGATTATCTGCCCGATGACCGCACGGGGCGCATTGTGGCGGAAGTGCCGGTGCTCAATTTTGTGGATGAAATTGCCATCACCATTCAACCGGCGGGCGGGCAAGCCACCGATTACCGGGTGGACGTGTACAGCACCTCGCGGGTGGGGGAAGCGGATTTCGGTGAAAATGGGCGGCACATTGTGCAGTTTTTCCGCGCGCTGGAAAAAGAACTGGCAAATGCAAAATGACCCGACCTCTGAAAATTTTCTGCGATTTCGACGGAACCATCACCCGCGTGGACGGGTGCAACATCATCATTGACCACTGCATCGGCAGGGATGCCCGCCGCGCCATTGACGATAAAATTGTCAGCGGCGAATATTCGTTTCGGCAGGGGTATGATGCGCAATTTGCCGGGGTGCGTCTGGCATGGGGGGAAGCGCAGGCGTTGCTGCATCAAAAAAACGGCATCGACCCCACCTTTCCGCCTTTTGTGCGTTGGGTGGAAGCGCAAAATATCCCTTTCACCGTTCTTTCGGCGGGCGTGACGCAGATTATCCGCGAATATCTGGCGACGGTGGGGTTGGCGGCACTGGACATCCGCGCCAACCAAATCCGAATTGAGAATCGCCGCTGGCGGGTGGATTATTTTGACGAGACTCCTTTCGGCAACGACAAAGCCGCCGCCGTGCGCGAAGCGGCGGCGCAGGGCTTCCGCACCGCTTTCATCGGCGATGGCATCTCCGATTTTCCGGTGGCATCTGTGGCGGATATTCTGTTCGCCAAACGGGGCGATCGGCTGGCGGCGCATTGTATCGCGCAGGGGATTGACTTTCACCCCTTTGAAAATTTTGAGGAAGTGCTGGCTGTACTGAGATTAGATGTTGGCGATTAGCGATTAATCGCCAACGACCAATCTCCAATGACCAATAACCAATCCAAAAGGAGTGATTTATGGAACCTGTAAAAATTGCAGTGATTGGCGGCAGCGGGCTGTATAAAATGGACGGGCTGACCGACATCGAGGAAGTCGCCGTGGCGACCCCCTTCGGCGACCCGTCCGATGCGGTGATTGTCGGCACGCTGGGCGAGCAGCGGGTGGCATTTCTGCCCCGACACGGGCGCGGGCATCGTCTTTCGCCCACCGAAGTGCCGTACAAAGCGAATATTTACGCGCTCAAAAGTTTGGGCGTCAAATACATCATCAGCGTGAGTGCGTGCGGCAGCCTGCGCGAAGATTTCGCGCCGGGGCACATCGTCGTTCCCGACCAGATTGTCGACCGCACCCGCAACCGCGACCTCTCTTTTTACGGCGAAGGGCTGGTGGTGCATATCAGCTTCGCCGAGCCGTTCAGCCCGGAACTGTCGCAAATTGTGTACGATGCGGTTGCCGCCGTGGATGAGCGTCCCGTGCATATGGGCGGCTCGTTTGTGGTGATTGAGGGTCCCCGTTTCAGCAGCAAAGCCGAAAGCAGGATTTTCCGCCACTGGAAATGTGACATCATCGGCATGACCGCCGTGCCGGAAGCGCAGCTCGCCCGCGAGGCGGAAATTGCCTATGCCACTATGGCGCACGTCACCGATTATGATGTGTGGCACGAAAGTGAAGAGCCGGTGACGGTGGATATGGTCATCAAAACCTTGTTGGGCAATGTTGCCACCGCGCAGCATGCCATCAAAAAGATTGTGCCCCAATTAGCAGGCGAGCCTGAAATGACGGCACATCACGCGATGGCAGATGCCATCATCACCAGCAGAGATGCCATTTCCGACGCCGCGAAAGAAAAATTCGGCTTGCTGGTTGGGAAATATTTATAGCTGCCGGTTATCGGTTTTCAGTGTTCGGTGGGCAGTTTTTTAGATGTGACTGAAAACCAAAAGCTGACAACCGACCACTAAAAACCACTATGCTTCTACCTTTCCTTTTCACCGCCATTGGATTCATCCAGCTTGCTTTGCAGGACGGATTTCGCTGGGAATATGGCGCGGCGCTGACCGTCTGGACGGTATGTTTCGCCACGGCGGATATGCTGCTGCACCGCCGATTGCCCCGCGCGAATCCCCACCTGCTCCCCCTGACTGCGTTGCTGGTGGGGTGGGGGTTGGTGCTGATTGCCCGGCTCGCCCCGAATTTTCTGCTCCGGCAGAGCGTGTGGCTGGCGCTCAGCACCGGCGTGCTGTTGGCGGTGACGCTTGTGCCGCGCGGCTTGGGCTGGCTGCGGCGGTACAAATATTCGTGGCTGGTGGCGGGGTTGATATTGCTGGCGGCGACGCTGGTCTTCGGCGTGAATCCGAGCGGCGCGGGCGCGCGATTGTGGCTCGGTGGGGGCGGGGTCTATTTTCAGCCCTCCGAGCCGCTCAAAATTCTGCTGGTGGTCTTTCTGGCGGTCTATCTCAGCGACCGCCGTCGCCAGATGATTGATTTGCCCGCAAAAATCGGCAACCTGCCCCTGCCGCACCCCGCATATTTCGGTCCCATGCTGCTGATGTGGGGCTTTTCCATCCTGCTTCTTTTTTGGCAACGGGACTTGGGCGCGGCGCTGCTCTTCTTCATCACTTTTTTGTTGATGCTGTATGCCGCCATCGGGCAAAAGCGATATTTGCTGCTGGGGGGCGGATTGCTGCTGGTGGTGGGCGCGCTCGGCACGCGCATGTTCGATTATGTGGCGTTGCGGGTGCAGGCGTGGTGGAATCCGTGGCTCGACCCGGCGGGGCGTTCTTTCCAGATTGTGCAATCGCTGTTGGCGTTTGCCAGCGGCGGGTTTTTCGGGCAGGGATTGGGGCAGGGGTTGCCCACTGCCATCCCCGTGGTGCATACCGATTTTGTTTTCGCCGCCATCGGGGAGGAATATGGACTCCTCGGCGCGCTGGGGGTGCTCATTGCGCTGGGGCTGATGGTCTATCTCGCATTTCAAATTGCGCTGGCGTGCAGAACGCACTTTCAGCAGTTGCTGGCGGTGGGTTTGGGGGCGATGCTCGGCGGGCAAACGTTGCTCATCACCGCGGGCACGCTGAAACTCATCCCGCTCACCGGCGTGACCCTCCCCTTTGTCAGCTATGGCGGCAGCTCCCTGCTCACCGGCTTTGTGATGGTGGGGTTGTTGTTGAGCCTTTCAGCCGTCAGTTATCAGCCATCAGCATTCGGCAATGGGCTAACCGCTGAACGCTGACGGCTATTACAAAATATGAACCGAACCATTCGTAACCTTCAAACTGCATTCATCATCGTTTTCGCACTGGTTGCCGCCGGGTTGCTCTACTGGCAACTTTTTCGGGCGGATGACCTCCTCGCGCGTGAAGACAATCCGCGCCGGGTGATTGCCGAACAGCGCATCAAACGGGGAAAAATTTTCACCGCCGACGGCGTCGCGCTGGCGGAAACCATCACCGGGGCGGATGGACTTTCGGTGCGCCGCTATCCCTATCCCAATTTGGCAACCGTGACGGGCTATTACAGCGTGCGCTACGGCACGGGCGGTTTGGAAGCGGCATTCGATGACCGCTTGCGCGGCAACACGGTGCAAACCCGGCTTGAAACGCTGATGCACCATCCCACGGTGGGGCAGAGCATCACCGTCACCATCAACCTGCCCGCGCAGGTCGCTGCCGATACCGGGTTGGCGGCGTTGAATGCGACCGGCGCGGTGGTGGCGCTGAACGCTCGCACCGGCGCGATGACCGTTATGGCGAGCCGCCCCACCTTCGACCCCAACCGCTTGGATGAAGATTGGGACTCGCTGGCGGATGACCCTTCTGCGCCGTTGTTGAATCGGGTGACGCAGGGACTTTTCCCGTTGGGGGATTTGGCGTTGCTGGTGACGGCGGCGGCTGAGGCGACGGGGCAATCGTTGCCGCAGATGGCGCGTCAATTGTATTTTGACCGTGATGTGCCCTTTGCGCTGCCCACTGTGGCGGGCGTTTTGCCGTCCGACCTGCCCGAAAAACGGGGGGAGATTGCGGTGACACCGTTGCACGTGGTGTGGGTGATGGCGGCGCTCGCCGGAGACGGCTCGGTGGTGCCGCCGAAACTGGTCTCTGCTGCCGGACCGTCGGTGGCGCCGGTGCGGTTGCTGGCGGCGGATGCGGCGGCAGCACTGCGGACGCAATTCGCCGATGTGTCGGCGATGGCGCTCCCCGACGTGACCGGCGCGGAGCCGTTGAGTTGGTACGCGGGCATCCGCGGTGACGTGGTGGTTGTGGTCGTGGTTTCCGCGCCCGCTGCAAACGCGGACGCCGCGCGAAATATCGGGCTGGGGGTATTTCAATCGCTGGGGAAATGAAAATTATGCGGCAACGTCAAAGATTTTTTCGGCGGGGCGGGGCAAATTGATGGCAACAAAATAATCGGCGGGATATAAATAATCTTCCCCTGATTCGTCAATAATGCGCAATAAATTCAACGCTGCGGCTTGCGGGTCGTCAATTATGCGATAGATTTTTCGGGGTTCCAGCGATGACGGATAATCGTCATTGCGGATACAGATAACAAATTGTTTTTTTTCAGGCATCATTCATTATTGTACCGCCCAAATATAAATTTTACAACTTGGAACTTGATTCAACAGGAGCATTCAATGACCCGAAATCTTCCCATTTCATTTGAGGAT
>CAZMXX010000003.1:0-35748 GCA_964570315.1 uncultured Anaerolineaceae bacterium
TGCCTTCGACCCTTCGGGTATATTTTGTTTCATCAGTCAAAAATAACCACTACCATAAAATTAACGACAAAAGTATCCGATTAATTTACCGCAACACCAACGGCAGATAAACCCGATTCGTCACCGTCGCCGGTGTCCCCCAACGAATGGTGAGCGTCGGACGACCTTCCGCGTCCCACTCCGGCATATCGGATGCGGTGAAATATTTGCCGCTGTGCAGAGCATTGTCCGCCGAATAAAGCGCGAGATTGAGCGGCGTCCCCGCCTGCATCGCCGCCGCGACCCCCGCACTCACATCCCATTGCCGAGCCACACCGGGCCACGGCGGTTGCGTTTGCAGCACTCCCACCCATGTGCCGCCGAGATTCTCGGTGGCGAGCGGGGCGTTATTCCACGAAAGCGTCGCCGCATCCCATCCACTGCCCACTGAATGAACCTGAATGAACGACGGCTCTGCCTGCGACGGGTCGGCGTTGCCGAATTGATACAGCGTCAGTGTGGCGGAAATGATGGATTTTCCGGCGGGCACGTTGTCGAGCGGGAAACGCATGTAAAATTTGGAAAAACAGGGCCAGTCGGTGATGTTCCACTGGTTTTGCACATTCACCTGCGAATGCGGGTCGGTTTTGCCGTTGTAAAAATTCGCGTAATCCGTTTCGGTGGCGTCACCCCAGCCGTCAAAAAAATTCGGATAAAACGGCTCGCCGCAGGTGGAAAACCCGCCGACCTGCGCATCGCTCACCGTTACGCCGTTCAGCCCGTGGCGGATGGTGGTTGTGCCCTCCGGGGTGATGAGTGGGGGCGAATAGACCGGCAGCCCGAAACGGAGCGTCGCCCACGTGTCGGGGCGGGTGTCGCTGAACATCTCCGGGTATACCCGGTCGGGAATCGCCGTTCCTGCGGCATCGTCGCGGTCGTGCACCGCCAGCGCAATCCCCCAGCGCGTGCCGTTGGCGGGCTTGCCCATCCCCAAACTTGAAAAGGGTATTTCAAAAGTGATGTTCCAACCGCGATCATCGGCGTTGGGGTCGTTGAGGCTGTCGCCCATCCAGCCGGAAAGGGTGGTGAAGGGAATTGCCGCGCTTTGCCAGCCCGCGCCGTCGCCGCGATATGCCGTTTGGTAGCCCGCGCGGGCTTGCCAGTGGTTCAACTGCCCCACAAATTTGTAGCCGGTGGGAGTGGGCATCGTGCCCGACGCGCCGCCGGTGTTCAGGTACAGCGTCACCGCGTCCCACTGCGCCAGCGTGCCGGGGTCGGGGGCGGGAGTGGTGGTATCGTACCACAATTTATTGTCGAAAATATGGGCGGTGACAATCAGCTTGTCATCGTTGTAAATCGTCCGCACATCCACGTAATTGCCGGTGGGGTCAACCTGCCCGAACCAGAAGATGGCGCGTTCCGGCACGGGGATGTTGGTGGTGGCGGGGGTGTACGGCACATTTATCTGTCGGATGGGATTTTGGGCGCGCACCGAGCCGCCCTCCCCGAAGACTGCCGCCATTGCCAGCGAGATTATCAGCACTGCAATAAATTTTTTTGTGCGTGCCATCATTGTCCCCGCATCACCAGTGGCAGGTAAATTTTTTGTGCCGCCACGCTGAAACCGACCGGCGCGAATTTGGACACGCCGCCGCCGTCGGCGTTGATTTGCAGTTGGAAGGAACCATTGCCCTGCAAATCGGTGACGGTGAGGGTGGCGCTGCCCGGCGGGGTGAGGCTATTGGTGCTGAATGACGCGCTCAAGCCAGCCGGCTGGGCGGCGAGCGAAAGGGTCACCGGCGCATTGAAGCCGCCGAGTGGCGTTAGAGTGATGGTATATTGTGCCGTTCCGCCCGCATCCACCACTTGCTGCGCGGGGGAGACTTCCATAAAAAAAGTGGTTGCTTGCGGCGCCCCCAATTCCCGTTCCAGCACCGCCATAATTTTTTGCAGGTGGTATAAATCGCCCCGATAAAACCCGGGGATGTCCAGATATTTTTTCAGGGTGGAAGCCGGTTCCTGCAGAATGAGCGCTTTCGCTATGAAAATGCCGTATGAGTCATACAACGGCGAAATTGAGTTTTCGGCGAAACCCGTTTCGGAAAAAGTGACGAACCAGAAAGGCGCGACCCGCTCGTATTCCGATACCGCCGCCTGCACTTTGCCCGCCGCGTTGGCGCGGAGATAATCCGCCAGTTCCGGGGTGAGGAACATAAAATTGCTGGCGACATTCAACGTGCGGCAGTAGGCTTCCCGATTGCCCGAGCCGGCGTCGCCGTATGCCGAATCGGCGGTGAAATTTGCCGCTCGCAACGCGAGCAGATGGTTCAGCGTGTTGCGCATGGCGGTTGTTTCCGGGTAGCCCGCCAGCTTTTCCAGTCCCAGATAGCCCTGATACCCGGCGATGAACGCATTGTGTTCAAACGGGCGTTTCAGCAATTCCGCATCGGCGGGGGGGGATTCGAGCCGGTTTTTCGCCGCGTCGAACAGGGTTTTTGCGTCCCCGAAGGTGTCGGCGTATTTCCACAGCGCGTAAAACATAAAGGGATTGCGTCCCCAGCCATTGTTATTTTTGAAGGTGTAATTTTCCTGCTGGGGTCCGAACCCGCCGATGGTCGCTTGCACGTCGTCGGGCAAATCGAACACTTCCCGCGCCGCGCCCGCCCAGCCGATGTAGTTGTAGGTGTATGGCGGATAGGTCGCCAGTTCATTTTCGAGATAGGTTTTCACCTGCGTCTGCAACCCCGCCGAAAGGTAGGGGAAGGCATTGGTGAGGGTGAGGAGCGTCTCGCTGCTGTTGTGGAAATAGCTGGCAAAATCGTCGCCGCAGGTATCTTTGGCGCGGAAATCGAAAATGCCGTGGCTGATATATGCCGGACGCAGATGCCCCGCGTCCACGATTTTTTGCACCTCCGCTTCGAGTTCCGCCGCCAGCGCATCGGTGGTTTTCAGGCTGAAGTTCGCGCTCGGCGGGGTGACAATCTGCGCGGTGGGCAGTTCGGTGGGGGTGGATTTGGAGTCGTCGAAGGCGATGACGGCGTTGCTGCGGTGCAGATACACTTTGCCGTTGTACGGGATGGGCGGGTTGGTGTCGGCGTGGAAGCCGTACACTCCGTTGCGTCCGCCGAAAACAGCGTAGGGGGTGGTATATTCGTTGCGCGGCGGATTGGCATCCGGGTTCCAGTACATCGAATTGTACCCCGGCAGTTTGCTGTCTAAATCGTAGGTGAAATAGCTCCAAGTTGTGCCGGGTTGCGAAACGTCCATCGCCTGCGCCAGCCGGTCGCAGCAGCGTTGCCAGTAGATGATGTTGCCACCCGCGCTGTATGCCTGTGGCTCGTCCACGGCGTTCCAGCCGGGGTTGGGAATGCTGATGAAGGGGGTGTCCATTTTCCACCCGCTGATGTTCCCCCCCGCGATGTAGGCGTCGGACATGTAGTTGTTGGATTGATAGAGGACATCATCCCCCCCGACAACCGGGGGATAGCGTGTGCCGCTGTGTGTGCCCACCCAGAGGATGGGAGCATATTCTTTTTTGCCGTCGCCGTCGAAATCGTAGCTGATTTCCGCGCCGCTGGCGGCATCCAGCACGAAGACGGTGCGCCGGTACGGTTTCTGTTCAAAATATTCGGTGATGGGGACGGTGGTGCCGCTGGAAGTGCTGGTGTCGATGGTGGTTGTGCCCGCCGCCCAGTCGCCCGGCGCTTGTCCGGTTTGCCCCACATATGTGCCGCGCGGCTCATTTTTGTGGTTCGGATATACGTCTGACAGTTCTAGCTCGGTGATTTGTGTGGCTGCCCCCGGCGAGATTGAGGTGCGGTAGTTGTTGCTACCGGCAAAAATCACCCGATTGCGGTACACCACGGGCCACCATGACGTGAAACCCGCGCCGGGCAGTTTCGCCGATTTCCACACCAATCCGCCCGTATTTTCGTTGAGGGCGTAGGCGTAGCTGTCGTTGCTGGCAAAATAGATTGTTCCATTGTTGTACGCGGCGGAATACAGAATGGGTCCGCCGGTTTTGAATTTCCACGCCAGCGTGCCCGCTTGGGGGCTGCCCTGCGCGTAGACAGCGTAAAAGTAGCCGTCGCGGTTGCCCAGAAAAACTTTATCGCCGACGACCAGCGGGTTGGTTTCAAAACCCGCGTCCGCCTCGAATGTCCACAGCCCTTGCCCGGTGTTGGCGTCAATGGCGTGCAATTTGTGGTCAAGCCCGCCAACATACGCCACCCCGGCGGCAATCGTCGGCGAGTGACCGAGCGGCATTTCGGTGGGGTAAACCCAGCGTTCCGCGCCGGTGGTCGCGTCGAGCGCGTACAGCCCGTTGGCGGTGGAAATATACAGGGTGTTGTTATCGGCGATGATTTGGACTCTGGGGGGGATATAGGCTTCAAATTTTTTGTACCACAGTGGCGAGAGCGCGCCCGGAATTTCTTCCGGTGTCCATGACGTGCGCTGCGGATTCGCGCCAGCCATCGTCCAGCCGGCGGCAACCGCTTGCGAGCGGGTGTTGTCGGCGGGGGAATCGGCATTTGCGCCCGATGGCATCACGAACAGCATGGCTATCGCCACCAACGCAAAGATAAAGGGGTTACGCATGAAAATAAGGCCTCCGAAAAAATAGTCTTTCAAAAAAAGTGTCCCGTTTCAAAAAATAGTGACGAAAAAACGGGAGGAATGATAGGATGCGTGGTGGTTTAATTCTCAGGACTGACGCAATTGACAGCTTTTAACCACGAATTAGCACAAATTTCACTAATTTTTAAATGATAATTCGTGCAATTCGTGAAAATTCGTGGCTGATTCTCATTTACTCTGTTAAACTGCGTAAGCCCTGATTCTATTCAATTGTTAACATCTTACCATATTTACCGGGGTGATGCACTAACTTTTTGCGATATGCGGTGTAATCGTATGGTTTGCGTTGCAAGAACGTTTGTCTTTCCGGCAAAGATATTACAGCATCCTTAAAAAATTCTAACAATTTTCATACAGATTTCCTTGTGAAAACTTAGGTTTTACGGTTAAAATTGAAAAAGTTAGAAGTGTTGTTTCATGATTTATCGCAGAGATGACTCTTTTGGGGAGATATTGTGAACGTATGACAACGAAAACAAAAGCTGTAACCCTCTCACAAGAACCGGTTAGCGATTTGCCCACTATTTTGATAAAACCATCAAAAGGGTGGGTTTCGTTGCGTTTAGATGAGTTGTGGGCATACCGCGAACTATTGTATTTTTTCATCTGGCGCGACGTGAAAATCCGCTACAAACAGACCATCATGGGGGTGTCGTGGGCAATCATCCAGCCCTTGTTTACGATGGTGATTTTCAGCCTGTTTTTCGGCAGGTTGGCGGGCATCCCCTCCGATGATGTGCCGTATCCCATCTTCAGCTACGCCGCTCTTGTGCCGTGGACTTTCTTTTCCAATGCGTTCATTCAGGCTTCCAATAGTCTGGTGAACAATGCCGGGATGATCAAGAAAATCTATTTTCCCCGTTTGGCAGTGCCATTGGCGACGGTGCTGGCGGGGTCGTTCGATTTCGTGCTGGCGTTCATCGTGCTACTGGGGATGATGCTGTATTTCGGCATCACCCCCAGCATCAACGTGATTTGGCTGCCCTTTTTCGTCCTACTCGCGCTGATCACCTCGCTGGGCGTGGGGCTGTGGTTCTCGGTGATGAATGTGCAATTCCGCGATGTGCGGTACATCGTGCCGTTTTTGTCGCAAGCGTGGATGTTCGCCACGCCGATAGCCTATCCCAGCAGTCTGCTGCCGGAGCCGTGGCGCACGATTTACGGCATCAACCCGATGGCGGGCGTGGTGGAAGGGTTTCGGTGGGCATTGTTGGGCACAAAAACCGCGCCCGGTCCCATCATCATCGTCTCGACACTGGTCTCGGTGGCGTTGCTGGTGAGTGGCGCGTTTTATTTCCGGCGGATGGAAAAAACCTTCGCGGATGTAACATAGGAGCTATTAATGAGCATTGCCATTCTGGCGAAAGATATTGGGAAAGAATATCGCATCGGCGGTCCCCAAAAAACATACGACCGCCTCGGCGAGCAGGTGGTGGATATGATGTCCGCCCCTTTTCGGCGGGCGGCGAGCATCTTGCGCGGCGATGCCGCCGGTGCGGCGGAGTTGAAGAAACGCTTTTGGGCGCTTCAGGATATTTCATTTCAGATTGACCACGGCGAAGTGGTCGGCATCATCGGGCGGAACGGCGCGGGCAAAAGCACGTTGCTGAAAATCCTCTCCCGCATCACCGACCCGACTGTGGGCGAAGCGCGCATCTACGGGCGGGTTGGCTCGCTGTTGGAAGTGGGAACCGGCTTCCACCCCGAATTGACCGGGCGGGAAAATATTTTCCTGAACGGTGCGATTTTGGGCATGCGCAAAACTGAAATCACCCGCAAATTTGATGAAATTGTCGCCTTTGCCGAAATTGATGATTTCATTGACACGCCCGTCAAACATTATTCCAGCGGGATGTATGTTCGGCTGGCATTTGCCGTGGCGGCACATCTGGAACCGGAAATCTTGTTGGTGGATGAAGTTTTGGCGGTGGGCGATGTGGCGTTTCAGCGCAAAAGTTTGGGCAAAATGAGCGAAGTTGCCGCCGAAGGGCGCACCGTCCTTTTTGTGAGCCACAATATGGGGTTGGTACAAACGTTGTGCCAGCGTGGCATTGTGCTGCAAGGGGGACGCATCGTCTTTGATGGCGGCGCGTCCGACAGCGTGGAATGCTATCTTCGCTCGCTGGAGACGATGGGGCAGGAAGACCTCACCGTCCGCACCGACCGGCAGGGGGCGGGGGAGGTTCGGGCAATTGACCTCACCATTTTTAACGGCGAAAATCAAGCCACCAGCATGCTCATCACCGGCAGTCCCGCCCGTTTTGAGGTCACGTTGGATGGCTGGATGTACGGGATGACCTGTGTGCTCACTATTTTTGACCACTTGGGCAGACCTGTGACGAAATTCCAAAGTGATGTGCAGGGACCTGATGACGAAATCAACCCTGAGCTTGGGCATAAATTTGTATGTGAAATTGATGAATTTTTGCTGATGTCCGGGAGTTATCGCGTGGATATTTGGTTGCGCGGGGGTGATGAAGTGCAGGATTATGTGCAGGCGGCAGTGAAGTTCGATGTGGAGACCGGGCTTTTGCGCGGCAGACCCGTGCGCGCCACGCCGGTGAATCCGGTATCAATGTTGATGCCCCATCGCTGGCAAACACCGAAATAATTTACATGAAGGAAGTTAGATAACAATGAAGAAAACATTGCTGGTGGGAATTGACGCTGCCTGTTGGGATTATGTGCATCCTCTGCTGGAAGTGGGAAAACTGCCCACCCTCCAATCATTGATGGCAACCGGAAGTTGGGGAACACTGGCATCCACCATGCCCGCCCTCACCCCGGCGGCATGGAGTTCCATCATCACCGGAAAAACACCGGGCAAACACGGTATTTTCGATATGACATGGCGCACGCCGCGCTCGTATGATTTTTCCCCGGCGAATGCCAATCACCGGCGGGGTGCGCCCTTTTGGGCGTATCTGAACCAACGAGGGGTGCGGGTCGGGCTGGTGAATATCCCCTTCACCTATCCCACACAAACGATTGACGGTTTTTGGGTGGGGGGATTCGGCACCCCCAATTCCGTGCGGGACATCGCTTTTCCGGAAAAATTGCGCGCGCAGTTGACGGCAAACTTTCCGGAATTCCAACCCACGGTGGACGCGAAAATTTTGCAAACCGGCACCCCGGACGAAATTTTCGCCGCCGAGCGTGCCCATCAAGCCCTGCAAACCCGCATTGCGTGCGAATTGGCGGTGCAGGAACAGGTGGACGTGCTGGTCATCAATTTGATGCTGCTCGACCATGCCAACCACAAAATGCCCGATATGGCGCGGGTTCAGCAGGCAATCATCGAATCGGACAAAGATTTGGCGCAATTGCGGGCGGTATTCCAACCTGACAATACGATGGTCATCTCCGACCACGGTTCGCGGCGGGTGAAGGGCGATTTTCTGCTGCACGTCTGGTTGCGCGACCACGGTTTGGTGGTGCAGTTCCCGCGCACACCATCGGAGCGGAGCGCCGCCGAAAATTGGGTACTGAAGCAATGGCTGTCGCAAAAAACCAACGTTTCCGGCGCAATGGAAAAGGTGATGCGAACCGGTCTGCGCGCGCTGTTGCGAGTGCTGCCGCATTCACGGCGAATGAAATTCTGGGAGACGGTGGAGGCGGAAATCCCCTTCGCCCAAACCCACGTGCGTTTTTCAGAGGAAATTGATTACAGCCATTCCAAAGCGTTTTTGGGCGTTTCGTATTCCGGTGTGCTGTATTTGAACGTTGCCGGACGCGAGCCGGAGGGCATTATTCTGCCGGAAGAATTTGAAGAAACCCGCCGTGAGATTATGGATGCGCTGGCAGCCATCACCGACCCGGAAACGGGCAAGCCGGTATTTTCCGGCGTGTTCACCCCGCAGGAACTTTTCGGTGAGCACGTGCCGGACAACGCTCCCGACATCATCCTCGACGGGTATGGGTCGGACTGGAATATTTTGGGCACATACCGGCGCGGCGCGTTTGCCGGGCGGGTGTATCACAAATATTTTGCGGACAACCGGCATGATTTTGGGTTTCACACGCGCGACGGGATTTGTGTGTTCGCCGGAAAGGATTTTTTGTCGGGAAATGAAACCGCGCGGGGGAGTGTGATGGACATTCCCGCAACGTTGCTGCATTTATACGGCGTGCCCATCCCCGATGATTTTGACGGCACAGTGTTGACCGACGCTTTTCGTCCGAATTTTCTGGCGACGCACCCCGTGCGCTCGCAACCGGCGTTGACGGATTTTGCCCCGGCGCCGGCGGATGAAATCTATTCGGAAGCGGAAGCCGATGAGTTGGTGGCGCATCTGCGTGCGCTGGGCTATATGGAGTGACATATCTTGCACGGTTATACCGTAAACGGAATCATCAACTGTTACTACCCTCTTGAAAAGAAGATTGTAGCATATGACTCTTAACGATACCTCACATACTTTGCGGATAGCGTATACGATCCAAAACGTTGGTGGGCTTGATTTAAGCTGCGATATTGGCGACGCGGTTCCTGTAAAACATACGTTGCACGGATTATATCGTGCCGGGCATAAGGTTTCGTGCATCATGTTCCATAAACAATATGTGGTACAGGTTGACGATATATTACATCTTGATAACCGTCTGGAACTTCCAACGGGCATTACCGGCACAAAATTATTCAAATTAATAGAACGAGCGATCCGAAAATTACAACAGGTTATCCGCATTCCTTACTTTGCATTTTTTGATTCGTATCGGTTTTATCAGGCATGTCGCGCGGTGTTTCCTCAATATGATTTGTGCCATGAACACAATGGATTGTTTAGTATGGGAACGGCACTGGCGGCAAAACATATCAGTAAGCCATATGTACTCACGTTTAGCGCCGACCCGTTACTGGAGCGAGAATTATTGGGCAATCCACTGCGTGGTATCCACCGAACGGTGGCAGTGCAAGAAGCTATGTTTACTTACCGGCAGGCGTGCGCCATCATCTGCGTTTCGGATGCGGCGAAACGGCATCTGATTACCGAATGGCGCGTCCCCGCCGAGAAAATCACAGTGATGCCCAACGGGGTGGATACCGACCTTTTCGGCGCGCCATATGATGCCGCCGCCATCCGCGCCGAGTTTGGGCTGGGGGATGCGCCGGTGGTGGGCTTTGTCGGCGGTTTTCAGAAATGGCACGGCATTGAGGGGCTGGCGGAAGCCTTCGCGCGGGTGAAAAAAGTTGTGCCGGGTGCGAAATTGCTGCTGGTGGGCGATGGTCCCGCCCGCGAAGCGGTGGATGCGGCGCTGGTGCGGTTCGGAGTGGCGGATGATACCATCATCACCGGATTTTTGCCGCAGTCCCGTGTGCCCCATCTGCTTTCCGCCATAGATGTGGCGGTGATTCCCTATCCCAAACTGCCGCAGGAGTTGTGGTTTTCGCCGCTGAAATTGTACGAATATATGGCGGCGGGCAGGGCGATTGTCGCCGCTGATGATGGGCAAATCGCGCAGGTGATTGAATCGGAAAAAACGGGCATACTGTTTGAGCCGGGCAATATCGGCGCGATGGCGGCGGCAATCATCCGCGTGCTGAAAAATGATGCGCTGCGGACATCGTTGGGGCAGGCGGCACAGGTGCAGGCACAACGTCGCCATTCGTGGCGGCAGTATATCGAAAATCTGGAAAATTTGTACCGTCAGGTGCTGAATGAAAATTAAACGCAAGTTCATCCATCGAAAATACCGCGCCCTGTTGCGGGGTTTGCTCGCCATTGCCATTTTGATGGCGTCGGCGGCGCTGGTGATGGCACAAGTGCAGGGCAATCAATGGTCGCCGCCGGTGCGTCTTTCCGGCGTGGATGGCACATACAAAGACCTCAGCACCGCAATGGTTGCCGACCCCTACGGCAATATCCACGTGTTTTGGGTGGAAACGGGGTTCGACGATGGGCGCACCATCATTCAACATACCCGTTTCGACGGCACAAACTGGTCGCCGCCGATGGATATTGTGGCGACGCAATCCGGCGGCGAAATCGGTTTCGTTTCGGTGTCCATCACGGCGGATGGCACACTGTATCTGCTGTGGACGGGCGGCAACAATGGTCCGGCATTTTATGCCACTGCACCCGCCCAATTGGCGGATTCTGCGGGGGCATGGTCGGCGCCGGTGAAGGTGGACGCACCCGCATTTCAAGCGTATCTGCTCATTGATTCCCGTCAGATATTCCATCTGGTCTATTCTTCTTTTTACGGCGAAACGCCCGGCGTGTATGTGATGCAATCCCTTGACCGGGGGCAAAATTGGACGACCCCCATCTGGCTCGACCCCGATATTCCGGCGAATTTTGCGCCGCTGACGCTGAAAGCCCAACTGGATGCCGCGGATGGCATTCACGCGCTGTGGGCGTATGAAGATTTGACGGCGGCGGGCGCGGATGTCCGTTACGCCCATTCGCTCGATGGCGGGCAAACGTGGTCGCTGCCGTTCACCATTGATGCCCCCGACGAAGCCCCCGACGAGTTGCGCATGCCCCGTCCGTCGCTGGCGGTGAGCGGACAATCGGTTTTTGTGATTTGGGCGGGCACTGCAAATACCAACCGCGAGTTTCGTTTTTCCGCCGATGCGGGGCGGACGTGGGGCGTGCCCCTCCGCGTTTTCGGGGATTTGCAGGGGCAGGCTTTGGGCGACGGGGTGGCAATTGATGCGTTGGGGCGACTCCATTTCGTCGGGCAAATTCGCTGGCCCCAGGGATTGTACCATTACGTTTGGGATAATCGCTCGTGGTCGGCGCCGGAACTTTTTTATCTGATTCAGCGGAATGATGCCGAAGGTATCGGCGAGCGCATTCACGCGCATAACGTGAGGCTCGTCATCGGGCAGGGGAACACAATGGTCACCACCTTTTCCGATGGTCCCGGCGGGGCGCTGTATGCCATGACCCGCACCCTCACCGATGTGCCGCCCATCCCCCCGGTGGCGATTCCCACCGCCACCCCGGTGGTCACGCCGACCCCCGCCGCCTCGCCGACGGCGGTTGCCGCCCAAGCGCCTTTGCCAACCCCGTCGCCGCGCGTTTTTGCGGAATCGTCGTCCGTGCTGAAGGATGCCCCCCCGCCGCAAGAGGCGATTGCACTCGGCGTGGGCGCGTCCGTGTTGCTGGTGCTGGGCGTGTTCGGCGTGATTTTCTGGCAGCGGAGGCGATGAGCATGCGAATTTTGGCCATCTCGAACTATTATCCGCCGCTGGAAATTGGCGGGTGGGAACAATTGACCCGCGATGTGGCGGATGAACTTTCTCGACGCGGGCACATCGTGCTGACCCTGACGAGTCGCCACCGCGCGGCGGAAGCGTCCCCCGAAAAGTATGTGCGGCGGATTCTCCATTTGGAAAGCCCCGACCATACCCGTTACCATCCCGTATACACCCTGCGGCGTCGCCATGCCGAAGCGGAAAATATCCGCATGTTGACGGATACCGTGCATCAGTTTCAGCCTGACTTCATTTTCATCAACGGGATGTGGAATTTACCCGTCTCGGTGGCGCAAACTGCCGAAAAATTGTTGCCGCATCGGGTGGTATATTATGTTGCCAGCTATTGGGCAATCGAACCGGATGCCCATACCGCGTTTTGGTGCGACGGCGGCAGCCTGCCCAAACGATGGCTCGCCGCCATTGTCACCCGCACGCTGGCGAGACCCGCCCCCCGCGACGCGCTGGCATTTGAGCACGTGCTGTGCGTGAGCGATTTCATGCGCCAAAAGCTCATCCATGCGGGGGCAATCACCGCCGGAAACAGCCGGGTGGTGTTCAACGGCATCGACCCCGATATTTTTACGCCGTCCACCGCCGCGCCACCCGCCGACACCCTGCGCTTGCTGTATGCCGGGCGGTTGTCGCCCGATAAGGGGGTGCACACCGCCATTGAAGCGTTGGCGCAACTCCCCGCCGATGTGCGCGCGCGGGTGACGCTCTCCATTGTGGGCAGTGGCACGGCGGCGTACACGGCGCGGCTGGAAGCGTTGCGCCGGTCATCGGGTGTGGCGGATTCGGTGACGCTGTGGGGGCAGGTTCCCCGCGAGCAAATGCCGGAAATTCTGGCGGCGCACGATGTGTTGCTGCTGCTCTCCATTTGGGATGAGCCGCTGGCACGGATGACGCAGGAAGCGATGGCGGCAGGGTTGACGGTCATCGGCACGCCCACGGGTGGCACGCCGGAAATTCTGTTCGATGGTGAAAACGGGTTGTGGGTCGAGCCGGACAATCCCGCCCAACTGGCGGCACGCATCACTTTTTTGGCGAAAAATCCCGACGCGCGGCGAAAATTCGCGCGTGCCGCCCGACGCACGGTGGAAGAAAAATTCACCTTTCGTCGGATGGTGGATGAAATTGAAACTTACTTTGCGGCGATGCAATCTGTCGGCGCAGAAAAATTGTCAACGGGAGTTTCCCAGTGAACAAACCCAATGTCCTCTTTTTAACCATTGATACCCTGCGCGCTGATCGGCTGAGCTGTTACGGTTTCCCGTCCCCCATCACGCCGAATTTAGATCGACTGGCGGCGCACGGCGTCCGCTTCGAACAAGCCATCACCGGCGGCTCATGGACGCAAGCTGCTTTTCCGGTGCTGCTCACGTCCAGTTATGCTGCCGGATACGGCGGGTGTCTCGGTCCGCTGGCGGCAGAGCGCCCCGCGCCAATTGCCGCGCTGGCGCAAGCGGGATATGCCACCGCCGGATTTTCCACCAGCCCGCTGTTGAGCCGAACCTACAATTATGCGCGTGATTTTCGGCATTTTGTGGACTTCATCCCCGATGAAAAAGACCCCTCGTTGCGGACGATGCGCGGCGGGCAGAAACTTTTGCGCCGGTCCCTCACCCATGCCGCGATGAAACTTCTCGGCGTACAGACCCGTCCGGCGCAGTTGTATGTTTCGGCGGAAAAGGTGGTGGATGGCGTGATGGGTTGGATGCGCGATACCGCGCAACCGTTTTTCGGCTGGGTGCATTTTATGGATGTTCACTGGCCCTACCACCGCGAAGAAACGCTCACCCGCCCGGCGGAAATTGCCCAGGCGTGGCGCGATTTGGCGCATTTGCATGCCGCCAATTGGTACGGCGCAACCATTTCCCCCGCTGAAAAAGCGCACTATATTGAATTGTATGAGCAGGCGGTGCGTTTCACCGACGCCCAAATCGGGCGGCTGTTTGATTTTCTGGAAGAATCGGGGCGGATGGAAAATACGGTCATCATTGCGGTGGCAGACCACGGCGAAGAATTTCTGGAGCATGGTCGGTGGGGGCATTGGGAGAATAACCTGCACGATGAAATTTTGCGCGTCCCCCTGCTGATGCGCGCGCCGGGCGTTTCGGGGGGGACGGTGATTTCGCGGCAAGTCCGCACCATCGACTTGATGCCCACCGTGCTGGATATTTGCGGTGTGCCGCCGGTGGCGGGTATGGCGGGGGAGAGTCTGTTGCCGCTGCTCGGCGGCGATGGAGAATATACCGCCGAGGTCTCCATCAGCGAGATGTGGCGCGACGAATGGCACATCATCGCCGTGCGCACCGAAAGCCACAAGCTCATTTGGGACAGCCGCCGGGCGGATGCGCCGAAATTTTTTGACCTCCGCGCCGACCCCGCCGAGTTGCGGGATATTGCCGCCGAACAGCCGCAAATGGTGGCGGCTCTGAAGGCACACATCACTGCGCATATGCAGCATGTGGCGGACACCATGCCCGCAGATGCGGTTGTCGCCCCCGATTTGGATGATGAAATTGTGGGCAGGCTGAGAGATTTGGGATATATGGAGTGAATCGAACTTTTATGAAAATATTGCATTTTGCCAACACCTTCGCCCCGGCAGGCGGCATTGAAACATACGTGATGAAATTGATACCGTTGCTGGCGGCGCGGGGACATGAGAATGTGGTCATCTACCGTCAGACCCATCCGCGCACCCCGACCTCAAACGGTTATCCGGTGTTTCACGCGCCGTGCACGTCGGATTGGGAGGCTGACCGGGCGGTTGTGATGCGCGTCATTGAAGAGCAACAACCCGATGTGCTGTACATGCACGATGTGTATGATGCGATGCTGGTGCAACGGTTGGCGACCAGCCTCCCCACGGTGGGGTATATCCATATTTTTTACCCGGTTTGCCCCGGCATGGGAAAATTGTTCCATCGTGATGATACCGTGTGCGAACGCGCTTTCGGCTGGGGGTGTATCCCCAATATCTATTTGCGCCAGTGCGCCACCGCCAGAGACCCGCGCAGTGTGTGGCACATCTATCGCCGCACCCGGCAATATTTGGCGGGCTACCATCGGTTGCCCAAAGTGGTGGTTGCCAGTCATTACATGAAAACGCTCATGCGTCAGAATGATATTGCGGAAGAAAAATTAGCGGTGCTGCCGCCGCATTTCATCACTCCGGAAGATACGTCGGTCAGCCGTCTTGGCGGCGATGGACGCACAATTTTGTTTGTGGGGCGGCTGGAATATGAAAAAGGAATTCCGTATCTGCTGCAAACAATGAGCCTGTTACCGGCGCACGTCCGGCTCATCATCACCGGCGACGGTTCATGCCAGCAGGAATACGAAACGCTGGCTTCCCGTTTGGGGCTGGATGACCGGGTGCAATTTTTGGGCTGGGTGAGCGAAGCGCGGTTGCAGCATCTGTACCGGCAGGCGACCGTCTCGGTGGTTCCCAGCATCATGCCCGAACCCTTCGGCAAGGTGGGGGTGGAAGCGATGGCGAACGGCTGTCCGGTGGTCGCTTTCGACGTGGGCGGTATCTCCGATTGGTTGAAAGATGGGTTCAATGGATTTTTGGCGCCGCCGCTCGATGTGGAATATTTCGCCAATCGGCTGCTTGATTTGCTGAACGACCCCGACTTGGCGAAACGATTGGGCGCAAATGGCAAAGAATTCGTCACGGAAACGTATACCGTGAACGCGCATCTGGCGCAATTGGAAGAAATTTTGAACAGCGTGCGCCGACAGAGGAACACTCATGCGCGTTAGTGTCATCATTCCCACCCACAACCGTCGCGCATCCGTGTTGCGGACGCTGGAGAGCCTGCGCGGGCAGTCGTTCCCATCCGCCGATTTTGAAGTGATTGTGGTGGATGACGGCTCGGTGGACGATACCCCCACCATTGCCGGGGAGAAATTTCCGTTTGAATTCATCTACCTGCGGCAGGAAAATCAGGGCGCAACCATCGCGCGGAATAACGGCGTGCAGCACAGTCGGGGCGAGGTGCTGATTTTCATTGATGACGACATCACCATTTCCCCCCGCACGCTGGAAACCCTTGCCCGCACGGTGACGGAGCAACCGCGCACGGTGGCGATGGGCGTGCTCATCCAGCGCACCCCCGGTGAGCCGACGGTGTACGCCCGTGTGATGCTCGCGGCGGAGGCGCACCGCGTGCCTGAACAGGATGTGCGGCTGGATTGTGTCGAATGCAATACCGAATTGCTGGCGGTGCGCCGCGATGATTTTTTCTCGCTGGGGATGCTGCAAGACCCGACGCATGGGGCGGGCTGGCCCAACTGGGATGATGTGGATTTCGGTTATCGCACGGCAGAGGCGGGCTACCGGCTGGTGCAGGTGGCGCAAGCGGTGGGCGACCATTGGGATTATTCCCTTTCAGACCTGAAAACAGCTTCATTGCGCTGGATGCGCGCCGGACGCTCGGCGATATATTTGTTCGAGACGCACCCCGGTTTGCGGGGCAAAATCCCGATGCTGGTGGACAAAATGCCCATTCGGCGGGGGGAGGACGCGCCCAAAATGGTTGTCCGAAAGATGCTGCGGCGGGTGGCATCCACGTGGGGGGTGATACGGATATTGGAAGTGAAAGCGGCACTGTTTGAACGGATTTTTCCGCACCCGGTAATTTTGGGCGCGTTGTATCGTTGGGTGCATGGCGGTTATATGGCGCAGGGGGTTCGCGCCGGTTTGCGTGAATTGGGGAAAATTTGATGCAACATTTGACGGTTGTGCAACAGATAAAATTCCGGCTTGCCGAAAACACGCACCGCTGGTTGCGCCCGGTGGTGGTGATTGGGGTGCTGCTTCTCAGCGCGGCGGTTGCCTATTTCGGCACGGCGGATGAGCTGATAATGCTGGTGGGGCTGGTGGTGGCGGCGCTCGGTGCGGTGGTGCTGTTGAAAGTGCCGGAACTCGGACTTTTGGCGCTCATTGGCTCGATGCTGGTTTCTTATGATGGTCCCAGCCATTTCAACGTGACCATGCTGCTGGTGGTGGCGCTCTTCGGGTTGTGGCTGGTGGATGTGGTTTTCAATCAAAAACCTTTCGGTTTCACCGATTCGCCGACATATCTCCCCCTCATCGTGTTGACCATCATTTCGTTGCTGGCGTTTGCGGTGGGGCAACTCCCGTTGATTCCCTTCGGCACGCCCGCGCCGATGGGGGCGCAACTGGGCGGGATGTCTATGTTCATCCTTTCGGCGATGGTTTTCTTTCTGGTCAGCCGTCAAATTCGGGATGTGCGCTGGTTGCGGTGGATGGTGTGGCTGTTTGTGGGCATCGGCGCGGTGTACACGGTGAGCCGTTTTGTGCCGCCCGTGGAACGCTTCACCGACCGCTTTTTCAGCGGGTATGCACTGGGCGCGATGTTCTGGACGTGGCTGGTGGCGCTTTCGCTGGGGCAGGCGATGTTCAACGGCAAGTTGTCGCCGGTGGTGCGCGCTGCGCTCGGCGGGCTGGCGGTGGTGGTCATTTACCACAATATCGTCATCGGGCAGGATTGGAAATCGGGCTGGTTGCCGTTGCTGGCGGTGGTCGGCACGTTTTTGGTGCTTTGGTCGTGGCGCTGGCTCATCCCCATGGGATTGGCGGGGGTGGTGGCGGCAGGTCCCGCCATGCAAGACCTCATCGCCTCCGACAGTTACAGCTATTCCACCCGCCTCGATGCGTGGCGGATTGTGTGGGAAATCGTGAAGGTCAATCCGATTTTTGGGCTGGGTCCCTCGAATTATCGCTGGTATACCCCGTTGTTCCGCATTCGCGGCTACGCGGTGCAATTCAATTCGCACAACCAGTATGTGGATGTCATCGCCCAAATCGGGTTGATTGGCTTGGCGGCGTATCTGTGGTTTTTCGGCGCGGTGGCGGCGCTGGGCTGGAAACTGCGCCACACCGTCCCCGACGGGTTTGAACGGGCATACGTTTTCAGCGTGCTGGCGGGGCTGGCGGGAACACTGCTGGCGGGCATGCTCGGCGATTGGGTCATTCCGTTTTTTTACAATATTACGCTGGGCGGATTTCGCGCCAGCATGCTCCCCTGGTTGTTCATGGGCGGGTTGGTGGTGTTGCAACAACTTTCGGCGGCGCGTGAATGAGCCTCAAAACCGCGGTTATCATCGTCAGTTGGAATACCCGCGACCTGCTCGCCGATTGTCTGCGCTCGGTGCTGGAAAATCCCCCGCCGGGTGCGCTGGAAATTTGGGTGGTGGATAACGGTTCCACCGACGGCACACAGGCAATGCTCGCCGCCGATTTTCCGATGGTGCGGTTGATTCAAAATCGGGAAAATGTCGGATTTGCCAGCGCCAACAATCAGGCAATTGAACAGAGCGCCGGGGAACACATTCTGCTCCTCAACCCCGATACGGTGGTGCATCCGGGCGCGCTGGCGACGCTGACGCAATTTCTGCATGACACGCCCTCGGCGGGGGCGGTGGGTCCGCTCACCCTCAACCCCGATGGCACACTGCAAATGTCGGCGTATCCCGCGCCGACCCTTTTCCGCGAGTTGTGGCGGCTGTTGCATCTGGATGCGCTGAAGCCTATGGGCGAATACCGGCAATCGGCGTGGGCGCGCACGGAACCGCGTCCGGTGGATAATCTGCTGGGGGCGTGCATCCTGCTGCGGCGGGTGGCGCTGGCGCAGGTGGGCGTTTTCGATGAGCAATATTTTATGTATTCCGAAGAGATTGATTTGTGTTTCCGGTTGCGTCGCGCGGGCTGGCAACTTTTTTGGCTACCCACCGCGTCCATCGTTCATTTTGGCGGGCAAAGCACCCATCAGGTGGCGGAAACGATGTTCCTGCATCTGTATCGCGGCAAAATTCTGTATTTCAAAAAACATCATGGGGCAGTAACCGGGTTTTTGTACAAATTGATTTTGTTGCTGACGGCAGTGGCTCGGTTGGCAATGACGCCGCTTATTTTCATCACCGATCGCCGTCGCCGCCGTAACCGCCAACAACTGGCGCGACGCTATTGGCAATTGCTAAAATCTCTGCCGACCATGTAAAGGCGAAAAAATATGCCGTTAATCGAAAAACGCGCTCATATCGCGCTCATCCGTTGGAAAAATGAAGTGGGCATCGGGCAAGCAATTCAGGCGACGCTGGAAACGTCCGGGTATTTGGTGACCCGTTTTGGCGAAAATGATGCCATTCCCGCCGTCGCCGACATTGTTTTTTTGTATGGACCTTTTGGAAAATACAGCCACCTGCTGGACGGCATGCCGTCTCCCCGCACGCAAACGGTGATTTTCTGGAACACCGAAGGCTTGCCCGACATTTCGTGGCATCCGAAGTTGGTGCGCGCGTTGAGCCGCTTGCGGGCGTGGACCGGGCGCGGCGGCGGCTGGAAACGCCGCTTCGACCGGGGTTTCATCCGTTTTCGCTATCTGGGCGACTTCCACCATGCCTACCGGCGTGGGCAAATTGATGTGCTGGCGGATATTTCCGCGGTGTATGCCGATTATCTGTCCGCCAACGGTATCCCCGCCATTCATGCCCCCTTCGGCTCATCGCCCGGATGGTTTGATGACCGGGTGCGGGCGCGCGATATTGATGTGCTGTGGATGGGGAAATTCGGTTCCAAGCGACGGGAAAATATTCTGCGCCGGTTGCGGGTGGAATTGGCGGCGTTTGGGGTGGAAATATATATGGTGGATAATGTGGAACATCCCTTTGTGTATGATGACGCCCGCACCGAATTGCTGCACCGCACCAAAATCACGCTGAATATTTTGCGCACATGGTACGATGAAAATTCGTTGCGGATTTGCATGGCGGCGCCCAACGGCTCGCTGGTGGTCTCGGAGCCGCTGCTGGCGCACGTGCCGCAGTATATTGCCGGGGAACATTATGTTTCCGCGCCCATTCCGAAACTGGCGGAAACCATCGTCCATTATCTGAACCACCCCGCCGAGCGGGAAAAAATCGCCGAGAATGCCCGACGGCTCACCACCACCGAGCTGACTTTCGCCAACGCCATCGCCACCATCATGAATGCCGCATTCGCCCACCGGCGGGCGATGACGCCTCGGAGTTGACCATGCGAATATTGTATCTCAGTCAAGTGTTGCCCTTCCCGTTGGACGCCGGACCCAAAATGCGCAGTTATTTTGTGCTGAAATATTTGGCACAACGGCATGAAGTGACGCTGGTGACTTTTGTGCGCCCCACCGATAAACCGGCATATATCGCCGAGATGGAGAAGATTTGCGTCGCCGTGCATACCATTCCGATGCCGCGCGCGGCGTGGCGCGACGGGCTTTTTCTGCTGAAGAGCCTTTTTTCCGCCCAACCTTTTTTGATTGTGCGGGATGGTGCTTCGGCGATGGTGGATTTGTTGCGCGAGCTGACATCGTCCCAAAAATTTGACGTGATTCACGCCGACCAACTTTGGATGGCGCAATATGCGTTGCGGGCGAAACAATTTTCCCCCAGTGCGCGTTTGGTGCTCGACCAGCACAATGCGGTTTATCTCATCCCCCGGCGGATGGCGGACGGCGAAACCAATATCGCCAAAAAGTTGATTTTGGCGCGGGAAGGGCGGGTGATGGCGCGCTATGAGCCGCGAGTCTGCGCCCGGTTCGACCATGTGGTGTGGGTGACGGCGGAGGATTTGCAGGCGGTGCGTCGAATTTCCACCGCGCCGATGTCCCCCGCCACGGTCATCCCCATTTGCGCCGACCCCGAAGCGGTGTCGCCCGTGGCGCGGAAAAAAGGCGTGCGGCGCGTCACTTTTTTGGGGGGACTGCACTGGCTGCCCAACGCGCAGGGGATTTTGTGGTTCGCCCGGCATGTTTTCCCCGCCATTCGCGCCCGTGTGCACGATGCCGTGCTGACCGTCATCGGGAAAAATCCGCCCCCCGGATTGGCGGGCGACGGGGTGGAAGTGACGGGGTATGTGTCCGATTTGTCGCCCTATCTGGCGGAAACGGAGGCGTTTGTGGTGCCGCTCCATGCGGGCGGGGGGATGCGGGTGAAAATTCTGGATGCGTGGGCGTGGGGCTTGCCCATTGTGTCCACCACCATCGGTGCGGAGGGCATCACCGTGGCGGACGGCGAAAATATGCTCATCGCCGATACTGCCGCCGATTTCGCCGAGGCGGTGGTGCGGGTGCTGGAATCGCCCGCGCTGGGGCAATCGCTGGTGGACAACGGTCGGAGCACGGTGCTGGAACATTACAACTGGCGCACCATCTACCGGCAGTGGGATGAGGTGTATGATTTGGTGATGAAAGGAACATCGGCGGCATGAAAAATAAATCGCCCAAGTTTTGGCTGATAATTATTCTGGCAATTGCGGTGCTGCTGCGGGTTGCCGCCGCCATCTATTTCGACGATACCGTGGTGGATTTGCCCGGCACATTCGACCAGCTTTCATACGATATGCTGGCGCGGCAGGTGGTGGCGGGGCACGGTTTCACCGTGGCGGAAGATTGGTGGCCTCTCACCAAAGCGGGCGACCCCACCGCGCATTGGTCGTACCTTTACACACTGTATCTGGCGGGGGTGTATGCGCTGGTGGGCTATCATCCGCTGGTGGCGCGGCTGTTGCAGGCGGTCATCGCGGGGGTTGCCATGCCGTGGCTGACCTACCGCCTCGGACGGCGGCATTTCGGTGAAACGGCGGGCATCGTTGCCGTCGCGCTGATGGCGGGCTACATCTATTTTTTCTATTATGCCGCCACATTGATGACCGAAACATTTTACATCACTGCCATCCTGTGGAGTTTTGACCTGACCGAACAACTGGCGGCGGATTTGGCGGCGGGCAAGCGTCCCCGCGCGGGTTGGGTGTGGCTGGGGATTTCGCTGGGGATTGCGGTACTGCTGCGGCAACTCTTTCTGCTGTTCATCCCCTTTTTGGCGGGCTGGCTACTGTGGCGAACGCATTTTTCGGGGCGCAGGTTCGGCGCGGCGTTTTTCGGGCTGGCGGTGAGCGGCATCATTGTGATTGCCATGATTCTCCCGTGGACGGTGCGGAATTACCGGGCATTCGACCGTTTTGTGCTGTTGAATACCAACGCCGGGTTCGCGTTTTTCTGGGGCAACCATCCCATTCACGGCACGAATTTCATCTCCATCCTCCCCCCCGATGGACCCTCATATCAGGATTTGGTGCCGCCGGAGCTGCGCTCGCTCGACGAAGCCGTGCTCGATTCGGCATTGCTGAAACGGGGGTTGCAGTTCATCGCCGATGACCCCGGGCGGTATCTGCTGCTCTCCCTCAGCCGCACGAAGGACTATTTCAAGTTTCTGCCGTCGTCGCAATCGAGTCTCATCAGCAATGTTTCGCGGGTGCTGTCGTTTGGGATTCTGCTCCCGTTTATGCTGGCGGGGGTCATCATCAGCCTGAAAAATGGCGCGTGGCGAGCGCACACGCTGTTGTATCTGTTCATGCTGGTTTATACCGGCGTGCATCTGCTGTCGTGGGCGCTCATTCGCTACCGTTTGCCGGTGGATGCGGTGCTGCTGCCCTTCGCCGCGCTCAGTTTGGGGGCGGTGTGGCGGCGGTTTTTTCCGGCGCAATCATAGCATACGGCATGCCTTCTAACCATTTTCTAATTACTTCCTAATCGTTTTCAAGCTTTAGAATGATATAACTATGGTGCAAACACTCGCAGTTTTAACGAATTATCGTTGGTGATGCAACGTATATGACCAAACAAACAACCCGCAAACAAGTGTGTCCGTATCTGGGCTTGACGCAGGATAGAGAATCGCATTTTTCATACCCGGAAGTTGGACACGTTTGTTTTGTGAATCAAAATCATACCCCGATTGACGTGGAACATCAGGCAGCGTTTTGTTTTGGTGATGATTACACCACTTGCGCCCGCTACGTCACTCCCACCCCCGAACAACTTGCCCGCCCGGACGACGGGGTGACGGCAGAGTTTCCGCGCGTCTGGCTCTATTCCATCGGCGGGGTGATTGTCGGGCTGGCGCTGGTGCTGATGGTGTTTTTCGCCGGTGGTTTCGGCAGCGCACCCCCGCCCGATTTGCCCGTTCAGCCGGTGGTGGTCGTGCCGACCGGCACGTTTACCCCCGTTCCCGCCGCCGTGGACGCCCCCACCGCAACCCCCACGCCCTCCGACACGTCCGAAGCGGGCATTGTGGCAATCTCTTTCGGCACAACGGTTCCCATCACCCCGGTTGCCGACGGGCGGGTCATCACCATTTCGCCCGGAAAAACCGCCATCGGTTGGGTTGCCAGCGATGAACCGCGCGGCAACCATTTCGGCGATTCGTATATGTACGCCGGGGTCTACAACGAAAGAGTCTATCTCGGCGCGATGCAGTTCGATTTGAGCATCATTCCCAGAGGTGCGCCCATTGTGTACGGTGAAATTCAGCTCACCGGCTTGCGCGATGATTTGCTGGCGCGGCAAAACGACCAACCGAATCGGGATTCGGCGTGGAAGCTGCAACTGCTCGACGCGGAGATTGACCGAAGTTGGGGGACAATCAACTATCAAACCCTGTTCAACGCGCGGGTATCGCAAGTGTTAAGCCCCATTTTAGGGGCGGATGATGTCGGTTTGGGGCAGGTCAACACTTTTGAATTGACTGCCGACCAGCTCGCCATCATTGAAGATAAAATTCTCTCCGACACGCAACCCCGCTTGTCGTTCCGAATGGAAGGAACCCTGACCGGCGCGGATGATTTGTTCGCGTGGGATACCGGCTATGGACCGCAGAGCAAGGGGGTCAAAGCGGTGTTGATTTTGAATGTGGGGCAATCGCCCGCCACGCCGCCCCCTTATGAATATGTGGTCATCACCACCACGCCGACCCCCGAAAATGTGATGACGGCGGCGGCGATTGCGGTGCAGATCACGGCGGATGCGGAAAAATTCGGCACGGCGACACCCCTGCCGCCCAACGTGGTCACCCCGACGCCCATTCCGAATTATCTGGTGATTGTGCCGACGGAAACGCCGGGCAATCTGGTCACCGCGACGGCGCAAGCGGCGCTGGCGACCGCCCGCGCGCTGACCACCGGCACGGCGACCCCCGTGCCGACCAACGCCGTCACCGCCACCCCCATACCGAGCCCATCCGTTACGCCCACGCCCACCGTGCCGCAATATGTGCTGATTACCAGCACTCCCACGCCCGCATCGGTTTTTGCGGCGGCGACGCTGTCCGCCAGACTCACCGCGGAGGCGACGCTTTTCGGCACGCCGACGCCGCTGCCGCCCAACTGGGTGACGCCGGTGGTGGCAACCGCCACCCCGCGCCCGGAAAATGCCGCCACGGCGCAAGCCATCGCGCAACTCGCCACTGCCATCGCCATGACCACCGGCACACCGACGCCCACGCCCGCGAATCAGGTTTTGGCAACCGCCACCCCCGTCTTTGAAACCATTTCGCTCCTGCCCACCGCCACGCCCACCCTCTCCCCCGCGGAGAGACGCCCCATTCCAGCGGCGTTGAAGGGGAAAATCCTCTTCCGCTCTGACCGGGAAGGGGACGCCGAGGCGGTATATGTTTACGACCCGCAGGCGGGCACGCTGGGGCGGCTCACGGAATCGTGGCCCTATGATATGGTGCGGTTGCGGGATGCCCTTTCCGCCGATAAATCGGTGCGTGTGTTCACCAAAATCCCCGAATATGCCAGCGATGGACGCGCCCAAATATTTTACGGCGATATGGACAATGAGCAGGAATATGTCATCACCCGTTTTGATGCGGGCATTTCATACGACCCGGTTTTGTCGCCCACCGACAACCGCATCGCTTTTGTTTCCACCAATAGTGGTAACGATGAAATCTGGACGGTCTTTCTGGACGGTTCGCAATTGCAGCGGTTGACCTTCAATGAATGGGAAGGGGACAAATCGCCGTCGTGGTCGCCCGATGGGACGAAAATCGTGTTTCAATCGAACCGCACCGGGAACAATCAATTGTGGGTTATGAATGCCGACGGTTCCAACCCGCAATTGCTGCTCGGTTGGGATAATTGGACGCCGTTCAACGATACCCTGCCGGTGTGGGTGAAATTCATTGACGCACCGTAGCCGATATACAACCCGAAAGAGGGGATGATTATGGAGATTACCCAATATTTTAAGCGCGTTTTGCGTTGGTGGTGGCTTTTTTTGCTGAGCACGGCAATCGCCGGCGCCATCAGCTATTATGCCAGCTCACAATTGCCCAGAGTGTACCAAACCACCGCAACCCTGCTGGTGGGGCAGGTTATCCAAAAAACGAACCCCACCGGGCAGGATTTTTACACCATCGAGCAACTCGCCGAATCATACGCCCAGATTGCGGTGCGCCAACCCATTTTGCAAGCCGCCATCGACAGTTTGGGGTTGAAGATGGGCTGGCAGTTTTTGCGCTCACGGGTGAATGTGACCCCCGTGCCGCGCACCCAACTGCTCGCCGTGACGGTGCAGGACACCTCGCCGGAGCGGGCGGTCGCCATTGCCGATGAAATTGCGCGGCAATTAATTTTGCAGAGTCCCACCTCCCCCCAGAATCAGGAGCGGGTGGATCGAAGCGCCTTTGTGCAGCAGCAGCTCCTATCGCTGGAAGGGCGCATTTCGCGGGCGGAAGAACGATTGCAGGAACTGGAAACCGAACTTGATTCCGCGTTGAGCGCGCGCCAGATTCAAGACATCGAAACCGAGAAGACCGGCTTGGAAGCGCTCATCAATGAGTGGCAAGCCAATTACGTTTCGTTGCTCTCTTTTTTGGAAGGGGGCGACAGCCCCAACTATCTGACCGTCATTGAACCGGCGCAACTGCCGACATACCCCGTCAGCCCGGATATAAAAATGAACGTCCTGCTCGCCGCCGCCGCCGGTTTCGCGCTGGCGTTGGGGGCGGTGCTGCTGTTGGAATATATTGATGATACGCTGAAAACGCCCGATGATTTGATGCGGGTGACGGGCATCACCGCGCTGGGCAGTGTGATGCGCATCAAAGGGAAATCTTACAAAGAAAAAATGGCGCTGGCGCACGAGCCTTTCTCCCCCATCGGGGAGGCGTACCGGCTCATTCGCACCAATATTCAATTTATGGCGGTGGATACCCCGGCGCAACTCATCATGGGAACCAGCGCCAGCCCCGGCGAAGGGAAGAGCACCACCATCGCCAATTTGGGCGTGGTGATGGCGCAGGCGGATTTGCGCACCATCATCGTCGATACCGATTTGCGCCAGCCCACCCAGCACAAAATCTTCCGCGTGCCGAACTCCGGCGGCGTCACCGATTTGCTGCTCTCCCCCGATGCCGCCATCGAAGAGCAACTGGTCAATACCGGCTACGACAATTTGAAACTCATCACCAGCGGACCCTTGCCCCCCAACTCATCGGAACTGCTCGGTTCGCAGCGGATGGGGCAATTGTTGGAACAGTTGCGTTTCAAAGCCGATGTGATTCTGTTCGATACCCCCCCCGTGCTGGCGGTCACCGATGCGTCGGTGCTGTCGAACCGGATGGACGGGGTGGTGCTCATTGTGCACGCCAAGCGCACCCGCCGCGCCGATGTCACGGAAGCGGTGGAACGGCTGGAGAAAGTCGGCGCGAAGGTGCTGGGCGGGGTGCTCAACCAAATTTCGATGGGTGACAGCTCGCACTATTATTATTCATATTATTCCCGTCGGCAGCCCGGCGCGTCGCGCCGACAAGCAACGGGGGCAATGGTGCGTCGGTGGTGGCAACGCTTGCCGCTCCTAAAACTTCACAAATGAGGCATTGATGTTTTGTACCACCATCATTCCCACGATTGGACGCAGTGAGCTTGCACGGGCGGTTGAAAGCGTATTGACGCAAAAAACAACCTGTGCATTCGATGTTGTGGTTGTGAACGATTCCGGGAAACCATTGCCCGCCGCAGCATGGCAGCACGACCCCCGCGTCACTGTTCTGACCACCAACCGGCATGAGCGATGCGTGGCGCGCAATACCGGCGCGGCGGCGGCTCAGGGTGTCTATCTTCATTTTTTGGATGATGACGATTGGATGCTGGCGGGCGGGTTGCACGCCCTGTATGAATTGGCGCAAACCAGCGAGGCGGCGTGGTTGTATGGCGGCACGCAATTGGTAGACCGGGACAACAATCCGCTCATTGAGTTGCATCACAATATGAGCGGCAATATTTTCACGCAGGCGATGACCGGGGAGTGGATTCCGCTGCAATCATCCCTCATCCGCGCCGATGTATTCTTCGCGGCGGGCGGCTTCGACCCCGCAGTGGTGGGCGGGGAAGACATGGATTTGCTGCGCCGCATCACGCTGAGGTCGGATGTTGCGGAAACGGGGGCAATCATTTCGTGCCTGGCAATGGGCGAAGAAGAGAGCACCACCGATTACGGGAAGGCATGGCAGCGTGCGCGCCGCTCGAAATTGCAGTTGCTGACGGAACCGCACGCCTTCACCCGTTTGCGGCAATCGGCGCCGGACGCTTTCTGGCGGGGGAAAATTGTCCGCCTCTACATGATGGATTTCATCGAATGCGCAAAATCCGCCAATCTCGGCAGGGCGCTGAAGCGATGGGGGCAGGCTGCCTATATGGTAACCGTGTCGTCCGAGAAACTGGTTTCGACAAAGTTTTGGCGGGCGCTATTCACAAAATATACCAGCGAGAGTTTTTTGCAGGGATTTTTGGCGGCGAATATGGCGGTAAAATTCCGCGATGTCCGTCCCCGATAATTGTCACGAGGAGTAGATTGTTGAGGAAAATTGTTATTGGATTAGCCGTTTTGGCAGTATTGGGAGGCATCATCGTTTTTTCCCGCGTCAATGCGCAAACCACGGTTGACACCGCGCCCGCCGACAATTTCATGCGGTATCTTTCGCCGAATAATGATGTGACTCAAGCCAAAGCCACCGACCGCGGACGGGTGCAGATTGCCGGTACGACCGTTGTGGCGGACAACGGCTACCCCCTGCGCGGGGAACACGTCCGGCTGGCGGAATTCAACGAAAATCCGCCGCTCGACCCCGGGGTGACGTGGCGGCAATACGCCTACGATACCAATATGTGGCTCAGCCTCATCAACGATTATCACCTGAACACGGTGCGTCTGCTGTTGTACCGTCCGCCGCAGAATTGGACCGGCGGCTCGTGTGATAATCCGCCGGGGCGCTGTTACAACTCGGTGAATGATGCGCTGACCTATATTGATGATATGGTGGAAATCGCGTCGCAATTGGGGATGTACCTCATCATTGATTATCATCCCGTTGGCGGGTACGATAAAGCGGATGCCATTGCATGGTGGACGGTGCTGGCGCCGCGCTATAAAAATCGCACCCACGTTTTGTATGAATTGAGCAATGAACCTGTGGCGTGGAGCGCCGCCGCATACAATGATGCCGCCATCCAATTTGAAGAGGATTTATACCAGCTCATTCGCGCCGCCGCGCCGGATACCCACATCATCCTGTGGTCTTTCGCGGAGTCATCAGGTGATGGCAACAATATGCTCACCAAAGTGCAGTTGGGCACAACCATTGATTACGGCAACGCTTCGGTGGGCTACCATCCGTATCAAAAAGGAAATTTCAACCAGAACGAAATTGACAGCCTGCGTGATGCGGGTTACGCCGTGATTGACACGGAAATCGGTGATGCGGCGGGCTACCGGACGCGCACAACGTCGGAGGAGAATCAGGAAGTCAGTTGGATTTGGCTCGACGCTATTTACAACGACCCCACCATCTCCGTGACGTGGGCGAAAGACCCCAAAACCGTCTCCAGCCTGACGAATACCCCCGTGCAGGGGGTGACCATCTCCGGCGGGAATGCGTGCCCCACCGGGCTGCTCTGCGGCTTTTCCGCCGATGTTTCCCCTGCCTCTGCCGCTATTCCAATCACCTTCACTTGGCAGGCGACGGGGCAGAGCGGCGTCGTCCATCAATCTACCGATACCACCGATAATTTTTCGGCGCAGTGGAACGCCGACAGCACCCAAACCATCACCGTCACGGCGGACAACGGTTTCGGCATTGCCACTGACAGCCGTACCATCACCGTGAAGCCGTTTAATTTTGCCGCATATTTGCCACTGATTTTAAAAAACTTTTGAGGACACAATCCCATCTGCCGGATGGCAGTGTGGCGGAGGTTTTATGGATAACGTGACTCAACCGCGCGTCACCATCGGTTTGCCGGTGTACAATGGTGCGGATTATCTGGAAGAGGCGTTGGAATCAATTGTGAACCAAACGTTCACCGATTTTGAGCTGATTATCACCGACAATGCGTCTACCGATGATACCGCCGCCATCTGCCGCCGTTTCGCCGCCCGCGATGCGCGCATTCGCTATTATCGCAATCCTGAAAATGTCGGCGCGGCGAAAAATTACAATCTTTCGGTGATGCTGGCGCGGGGCGAGTATTTCAAATGGGCGGCGCACGATGACCTGATGGCGCCATCGCTGCTGGAAAAGAGTGTGCGCTATCTGGACGACCATTCCGAAGCGATGATGGTTTACGGGCGCACCATTTTGATTGACCAATTCAGCCGGGTGATTGAATATCACGACGACCAATTCGACATCCGCTCGCCGCGCCCGCATCACCGATTGCGCCGGGCATTCCGTTCCTCGGCGTGGTGTCATCCCGTTTTCGGGCTGGTGCGCACCGATATTCTGCGCCGCACGGGGATGATTGGTAATTTCGCGTCATCCGACAAAGTGCTGTTGGCGGAGCTGGCGGTGTGGGGGCAGTGTCACGAATTGCCGGAACATCTGGCGTATCGCCGATTGCACCCGCACAATTCTACCACCGCCAACACTTCCGATGAGGCGATGGCGGCGTGGTTCGATCCGAATGCGGGCAGTTCCGTCCTCGCGCCGCGCTGGCAGCGTATGCTCGCGGTGGCGGCGGGGATCCGCCGCGCGCCCCTTTCCCCGTGGGATGAAATCCTGACCTTCGGGGAATATCTGCACTTTTATTTATCGCTCGATAGACTTTCCGGGGCGGCGAAAGATGCGCGCCAAATCGGGCGGCGGGTAGGGCGGACACTTTTCGCCCGCAAAATGGTGCAAATGAGCGTGACGGCGGTCGCCGCGCTGGTGATGGTGGTGTCGTTCAGTCATATCTTTTCAAAACGGAAAAAGTGAAGGGGAAATACATGAAAGTCGGCATTTTAGCCGGTGGCGCGGGCACGCGGCTGGCGGAAGAAACGCAAATCAAACCCAAACCGATGGTGGAAATCGGCGGGAAGCCCATTTTATGGCACATCATGCGAATTTACGCCCATTACGGCTTCAAAGATTTTGTGATTGCCCTCGGCTACAAGGGGGAAATCATCAAAAAATATATGGTCGATTACGCCTCGCTGAACAGCAGCCTGAAGGTGAACCTCAAATCCGGCGATGTGGACATTTATGACGGCTACAAACCCGACTGGAATGTCGAATTGATTGACACCGGCATCCCCACCATGACCGGCGGGCGCATCAAACGCCTGCAACCGTATATGGGCGATGAAACCTTCATGCTCACCTGGGGCGACGGCGTTTCCGACATTGACCTGCGAAAATTGCTGGCATTCCACAAAGCGCATGGCAAGCTCTGCACCCTCACCGCCGTGCGCCCGCCCGCGCGATACGGGCACATGGTTTTTGAGGGCGACCACGTCAAAGAATTCACCGAAAAGCCCCAAACCGGCGAAGGGTGGATCAACGGCGCATTTTTCGTGATGGAGCCGGGCGTGTTCGATTATATTGAAGGCGACCACACCCAATTTGAACACGAGCCGCTGGAAAATCTGGCGCGCGACGGGCAATTGATGGCATATAAACACGATTCTTTTTGGCAGTGTATGGATACCCTGCGCGAAAAACACATTCTGGAAACGTTGTGGCAACACGGCGCACCCTGGAAAATCTGGGAGGACAATGCATGAGAGTTTTGGTAACGGGACACAATGGGTATGTCGGCACGGTTATGGTTCCGATGTTGCTGGACGCAGGGCACGATGTGGTGGGGATGGACACAAATTTGTATCGGGCGTGTACTTTCGGTGAGGATACCACCGTCAAAATCCCCGCCATCGAAAAGGACATCCGCGACATCACCGCCGCCGATTTGGACGGCTTCGACGCCATCATTCATTTGGCGGGGCTTTCCAACGACCCGCTTGGCGATTTGAACCCGACCCTCACCTACAAAATCAACCATCAGGCTTCGGTGCGGATGGCAAAACTCGCCAAAGAAGTCGGCGTGCAACGGTTCATCTTCTCTTCGTCTTGCAGCAATTATGGGGCGGGATTGAGCGACTGGCTCACCGAAGAATCGCCCTTCAATCCCGTGACACCTTACGGGCGCAGCAAAGTGATGGTGGAACATGAAGTGGCAGAACTGGCGGACGACGATTTCAGCCCGACCTTCATGCGCAGTGGCACGGCGTATGGCGTTTCGCCGCGCCTCCGTTTCGATTTGGTGCTCAATAATCTGACCGCGTGGGCGTACACCACCGGCAAAGTCCTGCTCAAAAGTGACGGTTCGCCGTGGCGACCGGTGGTGCATATCCGCGATATGTCGCTGGCGTTCGTCGCCGCGCTCAACGCCCCCCGCGAGCTGATTCACAACGAAGCCTTCAACGTGGGGCGCTCCGAAGAGAATTATCGCATCCGCGAACTGGCGCAGATTGTGGCGGAAGTCGTCCCCGGCAGCCGGGTCGAATTTGCGGACGGCGCGGGACCCGACAAACGCAACTATCGGGTGGACAGCAGTAAAATCGCACGGGTTCTGCCCGATTACAAGCCTCAGTGGGACGCGCGCAAAGGGGCGGAAGAGTTGTATCAGGCGTACAAAGCCGCCGATTTGCAACCCGGAGAATTCGAGGGGGCGAAATATCGCCGCATCCATCACATCAAAAAATTGCTGGCAGACGGCGCACTGGATAACGAACTGCGCTGGACGAAAGTCGCGCCGGTGGCATAAAAGGACATCAGGATGACAAAAACACCCACCTGCTTTTCATGCGGCGGACAAAACTTGCGGATTGTGCTGTCATACGGACACACCCCGCTCGCCGACCGCCTGCTCACCGCCGACCAACTGAATCAACCCGAATTGACCGCTCCGCTGGAACTGGCATTCTGCCCCGATTGCAAACTGGTGCAAATCACCGAATCGGTGGACCCGGAAATCCTTTTCGGGGACGATTACCCCTATTTTTCCTCGGTGTCGCCCGCGCTGGTGGAACATTTTGCCGCCGGCGCCCGCGCCATCATGGACGAAATCCCCCTGGATGAAAACAGTCTGGTCATTGAAGCCGCCAGCAACGACGGCTATATGCTCCGCAACTTTGTGGAACGGGGCATCCCCGTGCTGGGGATTGACCCCGCCCCCGAACCGGCGAAAGCCGCCCGAAAAGTCGGCGTGGAAACGATGAACACCTTTTTCACGGCGGAACTGGCTCGGCAACTGGCGGCGGACGGCAAACGCGCCGATGTTTTTCTGGCGAACAACGTTCTCGCCCACGTCCCCGATTTGAACGGCTTTGTGGCGGGCATCAAAACCCTGCTCAAAGATGACGGCATCGCCGTCATGGAAATGCACTACGTCGGCGATTTGGTGGCGCACGGCGAATTTGACACCGTGTATCACCAGCATTTGTGCTACTATTCCGCCACCGCGCTCGACAACCTTTTCCGGCGGCACGGATTGTTTCTGAACCGCGTCCGGCGCATCCCCACCTATGGCGGCTCGCTGCGGATTTTCGTCGGCAAACGGGACGCCCGCGAAGATTCGGTGCGGGATTTGCTGGCGGAGGAGGCGGCAAAAGGGGTGGACACGCTCGAATATTTCACCGAATTTGCGGCGCACGCCCGCGCTATCAAAGAAGATTTACGGGCGTTGCTGAAAATGCTCAAAAAGGATGGAAAATCCATCGCCGGGTATGGCGCGGCGGCGAAAGCGGCGACCTTTTTGAGCTATACTGGCATCGGCGCCGACCAACTCGATTTTATCGCCGACCTGAATCCGTTCAAACAGGGGCGGTTCATGGGCGGCAATCATCTGCCGATTGTGCCGCCGGAGAAATTGCTGGAAGATATGCCCGATTATGTGCTGTTGCTGGCGTGGAATTTCGCCGATGAAATTATGCGCCAGCAGGCGGAATATCGGGCGCGGGGGGGAAAGTTCATCCTGCCGATTCCCCATCCGCAGATTGTGTGAGCCGGTATGCGGATAGCCTTCATCACCCAACCGTGGGATATTGCCGCGCCCGGCACGGGCGGACAGTCGTCCATCCCCATTTTGAGCTACCGGATGGCGCGAAAATTACGCGCGCGGGGACATGCGGTGACCATTTTCGCCCGTTTGGGTGACGGGCAGACGATGCGGGAACGGGAAGAAACCGGCATCGAATTTGTCCGTATCCCGCTGAAAAAAGAGGATATGCGGGCGAAGCCATTGAAATTTTACGACCGGCTCGCGCGCGGACGCGACCCGAAACGCCCCGCCTTCGCTTCCGAATGGTATTATCGCGGATACGCGGCGCAAATTGCCACTGTCATGCAAGTCCACCCCCCCGACGTGATTCACATCCACAACTTTTCGCAATTTGTGCCCCTTTTCCGCCGAAAATTTCCGCGCGCCAAAATCGTGCTCCATATGCACTGCGAATGGCTGAATCAACTTTCGCCCGCGCTGTTGGAACGGCGGCTCGCCCAAACCGATTTGATTTTGGGGTGCAGCGATTTCATCACCGGCGCAGCCCAAACCTCTTTTCCGCAATTTTCGGCGCGGTGCGCCACGGTTTTCAACGGGGTGGAACTGAACCCGCTCGCCGCAGACACGCCATCCGACCCCCGCGAAATTTTGTACGTCGGGCGGATTTCGCCGGAAAAGGGGATTCACGTGCTGCTGGCAGCGTTTGAGCGGGTGGCGGCAGAACTGCCGGACGCGAAATTGACGCTGGCGGGCGCGCCCGGCTCCGCGCCGTATGAATTTTTGGTGGCGCTCAGCGATGACCCGCACGTGCGTGCGCTGGCTCGGTTTTACGGCGGCAACTGGCTCAAAAGTGATTTGGGCGGTTACATGGCGACTCTGCGGGCGCAGATAACCCCTTCGCTGGCGGCGCGGATTTCGTTTTTGGGTTTTGTACCCCACACCGACCTCCCCGCGCTGTATCGCCGCGCGGCGGTGCTGGTCAACCCCTCGCTCAGCGAAGCTTTTGGGATGAGTCTGATTGAATCGCTGGCGGTGGGCACGTCCGTCGTGGCGTCGCGGGTGGGCGGTATGCCCAACATCATTTCCGATGGTGAAACGGGCGTGCTGGTCTCGCCGGACGACCCCGCATCGCTGGCAAGTGGCATCATCCGGTTGCTGAAAGATGATGTTTTGCGGGCGGAAATGGGCGCGCGCGGGCGGGCACTGGTGGCGGAACGATTTTCGTGGGACGCGGTGACCGAATCGCTGTTGGCGGCATACCGGACAATTGCGGGGGATGTGTGATGCAGGCGTGGCGGCAGCGGATGGTGAATGCGGCGCGGGCGCGGTTGCGGGCGCGGACGGTGGAAATGTCGGCGGCGGAATTGCCGCAATCGGCGGTTGTTTTCGCCCCCCATCCTGATGATGAAACGTTGGGTTGCGGCGGCACAATTTTGCGCATGCGGCAGCAGGGCGCAGATGTCCGCATCGTTTTTATGACCGATGGCAGCGCGTCGCACCGCCATTTGATGCCGGTTGAGGCACTGGCGGCACAGCGAAAAACAGAGGCGATGGCTGCGGCTGCCGCGCTCGGCGTGTTGCCGGAGGCGGTGCATTGGCTCGGTTTTCCCGATGGTGAACTTTTTGCTCACCTCGCCGTTGCTGTCCCGCAGGTGCGCACGCTGTTGGCAGAGGCTCAGCCGGAAGCGGTGTTCATCCCCCACCGGCTTGACCCGCCCGCCGACCACCGCGCCACCACCGAGATTGTATGGTCGGTTTTGGGGCGGGGTGTGCGGGTGTACGAATATCCGGTGTGGCTGTGGCACCAGTTTCCGTTCACCCTGCCGATGCGCACGCGCGCCGATGTGCGGATGTGGGGTGGAAACACCCTGCGCATGTCGGGCGGGCTGCGGCTGACGCAAACGCTCAACCGGCGGGTGGATATATCGGCGGTGGTGGGGGAAAAACGCGCCGCGCTGGCGCAGCACCGCTCGCAAATGGCGGCGCAATCGCCGGGGTGGCTCACGCTGGAAGTTGTTTCTCATGGTGAATGGCTGGATTGTTTTTTTCAACCGTTTGAGTGGTTTTGGCGGGTTGAGTGAAATAGGAGCGGCAGATTGAAAAAAAATTGCTATAATATGAATATGTGAACCGATAATCGTATATGAGGGAAGGCAATGTGAGACAATGATGTATATCACAGTGATTAATTCGATAGCCGCATTTGACGAGTTGAAAGATAATTGGGAAAGAATATATAACGCAGATGTTCAGGCAACATTTTTTTTGTCTTGGGCGTGGCTGCGGGGGTATCTGGTTGAATCTCGGCGGGCGTGGTTTATTTTGGCGGCGCGCCCCACGGGGAGCGACGATTTTGTCGCATTTTTGCCACTGGCATTTACCCGGCAGTTTAACGGCGTGATGCAGACGCTCGAAATGGCGGGCAATCCGGAATCAGATTATACCGGTTTTGTGTGTCTTCCGCAGTATGCTGAAAAAGCGGTGGCGGCATTCGCCGCGTATATTCAACACCATTTGGCTTGGGATAGGTTCAATATTCGGGATGTGCAGGACAATCGTTTGGATGCTTTCCTGTGGCAGTTCCCCCCCGAACAATTTCAACTGCTTGACCGGCAAACGGTCATTTGTCCATAGAATTTGCGTCAAGGGTACTCCCCCATTGATGGGGGAGAGGAATTGACGCTAACCTCCTTTCATTCTTCGGGTGCGTTTCAGTTTTTAGGCAGGATGTGAGATAATGGAGCGGACAAAA